>DATNLV010000171.1:0-7212 GCA_035602665.1 Bryobacteraceae bacterium
CAAGCGGACCAAGCGAGGAATCCATGAGCGCTGACAAAAAGCCGAGGATCGCGGTATTCAAGTTCGCTTCCTGCGACGGCTGCCAGTTGAGCCTGCTGGATTGCGAAGACGAGCTGCTGGCCGTAGCCGGTGCCGTCGATATCTGCTATTTCCCCGAGGCCTCGCGCAACATGGCCAAGGGACCGTACGACATCGCGCTGGTCGAAGGCTCGATCACCACGCACCATGACGCCGAGCGCATCCAACACGTGCGCCGCCAGTGCGACGTGCTGGTGACCATCGGCGCCTGCGCCACCGCCGGCGGCATTCAGGCGCTGCGCAACTGGAGCGACGTGGGCGAGTACGTCCGAACCGTCTACGCGCACCCGGATTTTATCCAGACCCTGAAGATGTCCACGCCCATCGCCGAGCACGTCCCGGTCGATTTCGAACTGCGCGGCTGCCCCATCAACAAGAAGCACCTGCTCGAACTGGTCGGCGCCGCCATCACCGGCCGCAAGCCCAATATTCCCACGCACAGCGTGTGCATGAAGTGCAAGCGCAGCGGGAACGTGTGCATCACCATCGCCCGTGGCGTTCCCTGCCTCGGACCCGTGACGCAAACCGGATGCGGCGCCCTGTGCCCGCGCTTCGGCCGCGGCTGCTTCGGCTGCTACGGGCCGATGGAGAGCGCCAACACCGGCGCCTGGACCACCCAACTGCGAACCCTGGGTCAATCCGACGACGAGATCACGCGCGGGTTCCGCAGCTTCAATGCCTGGGCGTGGCAGTTCCGCCAGGCCAGCGACGAGGCCGAAAAATCGTGAAGGAGAACGCTCTGAAGGCATTTTGGGCCACGGATGAACGCAGATGAACACAGATAAGACAACATCGGATCGGCACCGCCAGAGCGGCGTATTCAGTCCTATCCACGTTCATCTGCGTTCATCCGCGGCTAATTATGCTTTGTTCTTGCAGGCAGGGAGCGAGCCCAACTGAATGTCCAGGATTCTCATCATCGGCTGGGGCAACCCGCTGCGCGGCGACGATGGAGTCGGCTGGCGCGCCGCCGAGCTTCTCTCCGGCAGGCTCCAGGGCCACGACGTGGAGGTGCGCGTCTCGCACCAGCTGATGCCCGAGTTTGCAGAGGATGTAGGCCGGTCTGACTTCGTGGTTTTCATCGACGCGGCCTGCGATAATAGTCCGGGAGAGATCAGGCTCCAGAAAGTCGAGCCCGATCATGCCCAGTCTGCAGCGTTCTCCCACCAGTTGAGCCCGCCGGCGTTGCTCGGGATGGCCGAAAAGCTATACGGCAGAATACCCGAGGCGTGCTTCTTCTCGGTGGGGGCGCGCTCGTTCGAATACGGGGAGAAGTTGTCTCCCGAAGTGGAGTCGGCTCTGCCGGGTCTGCTCGAAGAAGTCGAGAAGCTGTGCGGCCGGATGACGGAAGCCGCGAGCCATACATAAAGTCTTAACGAGGAAAATACTGCATGAAGAAACTCAAAATTACCGGCGGCGATTCCGCGCAGGACCTGTTGCGTCCTAGGGAACACCCGCTGGACGTATTCTTTCAACCCGAGTCGGTGGCCCTGATTGGCGCGACGGAGAACCCGGGCAGCGTGGGCCGCACCGTTTTGTGGAACCTGATCAGCACGCCGTTTGGCGGCACCGTTTATCCCGTGAACCCGAAGCGGCCGAGCGTTCTCGGCATCCGGGCGTATCCCAGCATCGCCGCGGTCCCTGAGAAAGTGGACCTGGCGGTGATTACGACCCCGGCCAAAACCATTCCCGGAATCATCCGCGAGTGCGTCGCCTCGGGCGTGAAGGCCGCCATCGTAATATCGGCGGGATTCAAGGAGCTGGGCCCCGAAGGGCTAGCGCTCGAGACGGCGGTTCTCGACGAGGCCCGCAAGGGTGGCATGCGCATCATCGGACCGAACTGCCTGGGCTTGATGAGCCCGCTTTCCGGTCTGAACGCCACCTTCGCCCGCGGCATGGCGCTGCCGGGCAATGTGGGTTTCATCAGCCAGAGCGGCGCACTGTGCACCGCGGTTCTGGACTGGAGCATCCGTGAGCAGGTGGGCTTCAGCGCGTTCGTCTCCATCGGCTCGATGGCCGACGTCGGCTGGGGCGACCTGATCGACTACCTGGGACAGGACGCGCGCACCCGCAGCATCCTGCTCTACATGGAAAGCATCGGCGACGCGCGCGCGTTCCTGTCGGCCGCGCGCGAGGTGGCGCTCACCAAGCCCATCATCGTGATCAAGCCGGGCCGTAGCGCGGCCGCCGCCAAGGCCGCCGCATCCCACACCGGTTCGCTCACGGGCAGCGACGAAGTGCTCGAAGCCGCGTTCCGCCGCAGCGGCGTCCTGCGCGTCAACGACATCGCGGATCTGTTCGACATGGCCGAGGTCCTGGCCAAGCAGCCGCGCCCGGCCGGACCGCGCCTGGCCATCGTGACCAACGCCGGAGGCCCGGCCGTCCTCGCCACCGACGCGCTGGTGATGGCGGGAGCCGAAACCGCCGAGATCTCCCAGAGCACCATGGAGGAGCTGAACAAGATCCTCCCCGTCGCCTGGAGCCACAACAATCCGATGGATATCCTCGGCGACGCCGCGCCGGAGCGGTACGCCAAGGCCCTCGAGATCGTGGCCAAGGACCCCAATGCCGACGGCATGCTGGTGATCCTCACGCCGCAGTCGATGACCGATCCCACCAAGACGGCCGAGCAGTTGAAGCCCTACGCGAGCATCGAAGGCAAGCCGGTGCTGGCCAGTTGGATGGGCGGAACCGACGTCGCATCGGGCGAGGAGATTCTGAACCGCGCTGGCATCCCGACGTTCTCCTATCCCGACACCGCCGCGCGCGCGTTCGTCTACATGTGGCGCTACGCCTATAACCTGAGGGGCCTGTACGAGACACCCATCCTGGCGGCGACCGAGGAAGCCGCGGCCGACCGTGCCAAGGCGGACGCCATTATCCAGACCGTGCGCAAGTCCGGCCGCACGATTCTCACCGAGTTCGAGTCCAAGCAGTTGCTGGCCACCTACGGCATTCCGACCGTCGACACCCGCATCGCCACAGATGTGGAGCAGGCCGTGACCCTGGCCAAAGAGATCGGCTTCCCGATCGTGCTCAAGCTGTACTCCGAGACCATCACCCACAAGACCGACGTAGGCGGCGTGCAGCTCAACCTGCGCAACGAAGACGCGGTGCGGGCGGCGTTCAACGGCATCCAGGCCGCGGTTGCGGAGAAGGTTGGCGCGCAGCATTTCCAGGGCGTCACGGTGCAGCCGATGATCAAGCTGGATGGCTACGAGGTCATCATCGGGTCGAGCGTGGACGCGCAGTTCGGGCCGGTATTGCTGTTCGGCATGGGCGGCCAGTTGGTCGAAGTGTTCAAGGACCGTGCTCTGGCCCTGCCGCCGCTGACCACGACGCTGGCGCGGCGCATGATGGAGCAGACCAAGATCTACACGGCGCTAAAGGGCGTGCGCGGGCGCAAGCCTGTGGACCTGGCGGCGCTCGAGCAGTTGCTGGTCCGCTTCGGACAGCTGGTGGTCGAGCAGCCGTGGATCAAGGAGATCGACATCAACCCGCTGCTGGCCTCGCCCGAGCGGCTGGTCGCATTGGACGCGCGCGTCGTGGTGTACGGCGCCGACGTCAGCGCGGACAAACTTCCCAAGCTCTCCATTCGCCCCTACCCGGTGAAGTACGTCGGGCAGTGGACCATGAAGGACGGCGCGGCGGTCACGATCCGGCCCATCCGGCCGGAGGACGAGCCGCTGGTGGCGAAGTTCCACGAGACTCTTTCGGATCGCTCGGTGTACCAGCGCTACCTGCACATGCTGAAGCTCAGCCAGCGCGTGGCGCACGAACGGCTGACCCGCATCTGCTTCATCGACTATGACCGCGAGATGGCCCTGGTCGCCGAGGACAAGGACGCCTCGGGCGAGCCTCGCATCCTCGCCGTGGGGCGCCTCAAGAGAACGCACGGCGCTAACGAAGCCGAGTTCGCGCTGCTCATCAGCGACGAATTCCAGAACCGCGGTTTGGGAGCGGAGCTGTTGCACCGCCTCCTCGAAGTAGCCAAGGACGAGAAGATGAATCGCGTGACCGCGGACATTCTTCCCGACAACTTCGTCATGCAGCGCATCTGCGAGAAGGTAGGCTTCGAGCTGAAGCGCTCCGCCGACGACCCGGTGGTGAAAGCCACGCTGGAGTTGGCGGTACCAGTGTAAGCAGTGTGGCGCAGGCACTCGTGCCTGCCGCCTCGACACTCGTGTCGAGGCTGTTTGGTAACGGGTGCCTGCGCCATGTTTCAAGGAGGTTTCGACGATGCCCGCCAAAACGATCAAGGTCGACATGCTGACCCGCGTGGAGGGCGAAGGAGCGCTCCAGATCAAGTTCCGCGGCGAGCGCGTCGAAGACGTGAAGCTGACCATCTTCGAGCCGCCGCGGATGTTCGAGGCCTTTCTGCGCGGCCGGCACGCGTTCGAAGCGCCGGATATCACCGCGCGCATCTGCGGCATCTGTCCCATCGCCTACCAGATGAGCGCGGTCCACGCCATCGAGAAGGCTCTGGGCGTGAAGGTCGACCCTGCCGTGCGCGAGCTGCGCCGCCTGTTCTACTGCGGCGAGTGGATTGAGAGCCACGCCCTGCACATCTACATGCTGCACGCGCCGGACTTTCTGGGCTACGCCGATGCCATCGAGATGGCGCGCGACCACCCCGAGAAAGTGAACCAGGCCCTGCGCCTGAAAAAGATCGGCAACCACCTGATGACCGTTCTGGGCGGGCGCGAGATCCATCCCATCTCGGTCTGCGTCGGCGGGTTCTACAAGGTGCCCACGCGCGCCGAGTTGCGGGAACTGGTGGAAGATTTGAAGTGGGCCCGCGAAACCGCGATCGAGACCGTCCGCCTGGTCTCGACGTTTCCCTTCCCCGATTTCGAGCAGGACTACGAGTTCGTGGCGCTCTCGCATCGCGACGAGTATCCGCTCAACAAGGGCCGCCTGGTGTCGAACAAAGGCCTGGACATCGAGGCCAGCGAGTACGAGGAGCATTTCTTCGAGCAGCACGTGAAGCACTCCAACGCGCTGCAATCGCAGTTGCGCAAGCGCGGTTCCTACCTGGTGGGGCCGATGGCGCGCTTCAACCTGAATTACGACAAACTGCCCGAGAGCGCGCGCCAGGTGGCGGCCGACGTCGGCCTGAAGGCGCCCGTCCTGAACCCGTTCCGCAGCATTATCGTGCGCGCGGTTGAGCTGGTGTTCGCCTGCGAGGAAGCCCTGCGTATCATCGGTGAATACGAGCCGCCCGAAGCGCCGCGAGCCAAAGTGCGAATGCGTGCCGGCACTGGCCACGCCATCACCGAGGCGCCGCGGGGCATCCTTTATCATCGCTACCAGATCGACGGAGAGGGCAAGATCCTGGCCGCCAAGATCGTGCCGCCGACCTCCCAGAACCAGAAACGCATCGAAGACGACCTCTGGCAGTTCGTCCCGCAGCTCTCCGCGCTTCCGCAGGAGGAGATCACGCTGCGCTGCGAGCAGGCCGTGCGCAACTACGACCCCTGTATCTCCTGCGCCACGCACTTCCTGCGGTTGGAGATAACGCGAGAGTAATGGTGCGAGTCCTGGTAATCGGCTGCGGAAATCGGGATCGCGGGGACGACGCGGCGGGCATTCTGGTAGTGCGCCGTCTGCAGGAGCGCGGCGTCGATGCCCGCGAGCATTCGAGCGACGGGCTGGCGCTGATCGATGCCTGGAGCACGGCCGAGTACGTCATCCTGATCGACACGGTCATCACCGGCGCGCCGCCTGGCACCATCAGCGGCGCCATGGGGGCCGACGCCGCGGTGCTCCGCAGCGCCACCACCTCCAGCCATTCCTTTGACGTCGCCGCCGCGATCGAACTGGCGCGCGCCCTCGACCGCATGCCCGGCTCGCTGAAGATCTACGGTATTGAAGGCTGCGCGTTCGAGCCCGGGACCGAGCCCCAGCCCGCGGTTCTGGCGGCAGCCGAGCGGGTCGCAAGCCTGGTGCTGGCGGAGGTTCAGAGGTTGCAGGCCGCGTGAAGTGGGGCAGGCGTCCACGCCTGCAGCGGGTCTCCAGACCCGCCCGAGAGTCGAAGCGAAGCATGAAGGTTGCGGTACCCAAATCTCAGAGGCTGCGCGTGGCGCTCTACGGCGCCGTGCAAGGCGTAGGATTCCGCCCGTTCGTCTACCGCCTCGCGACGGAAATGGGACTGCCCGGCTGGGTGCTGAATTCGAGCGCCGGCCTGGTGGTGGAAGTAGACGGCGCGCCCGACGAGTTGCAGCGGTTCCTGGTACGCCTCGACGCCGAGCGCCCCACCGCGGCCGTAGTCCTCGCGCGAGAAACCAGCTTCCTTTCGCCCGGCGGCTTCACCACGTTTGACATCCTCGCCAGCGACCAGGCCAGCGAGAAGTCGGCCGCGGTCCTGGCCGATCTGGCCACCTGCCCGCAGTGCCTGGCCGACCTCTCCGACCCGGCCAACCGGCGCTACCAATATCCCTTCACCAACTGCACCCAGTGCGGCCCGCGCTACAGCATCATCCTCGATATCCCGTACGACCGGCCGAACACCACCATGCGCGGCTTCACGCTCTGCCCCGATTGCCGCCGCGAGTACACCGACCCGGCGGACCGCCGCTTTCACGCCCAGCCAAACGCCTGTCCGAAATGCGGCCCCAAGCTCTCGATGGAGATTGCCGACGCCGCTCGAGAGATTGCGGACGGCCGCATTCTCGCGCTCAAAGGCATCGGCGGCTTTCAGTTGTTGGCCGACGCCCGCAACCAGGACGCCGTGGCGCGCCTGCGGCGCCTCAAGCATCGTGAGGAGAAGCCCTTCGCGCTCATGATGCCGTCCATCGAAATGGTGCGCGAGCATTGTCTGCTCTCGACGGAAGAGCAGCGCGTCCTGGCCTCCCCCGCCGCCCCCATCGTCCTGTTAGCACCGAACCGCGACCGTAAGGGAGCGGACCCCCTAGCCCCCAACGTAGCCCACAACTCGCCCTACCTGGGCGTCATGCTGCCCTATTCCCCCCTGCATCATCTCCTGATGCGCGCCTGCCCGTTTCCCCTGGTCGCGACCAGCGGCAACCGCAGCGACGAGCCCATCGCCATCGACAACGACGAAGCCCGCCGCCGGCTGGGCGGCATCGCCGACGCCTTTCTGATGCACGACCGCCCCGTCGCGCGCCCCTGCGA
>DATNLV010000176.1:0-2294 GCA_035602665.1 Bryobacteraceae bacterium
GCCCGTCTCCAAACCGGAGCCCGTGGTCATCGCGAAGGCCGAACCGGATCCTGTTGCGCCCATCACCAGGCCCCAGCCGAGCGCGACCCCCGCGGCGCCCGAGGAAACCGCGCTTGCCGCCAAACGGGACAGCCGTGGCGACCGTTCCCTGATCCGCGCGCTGGGCTTGAAGCTCGATCGCGTGGTGATCGATCCCGGCCACGGCGGCCACGATACCGGCACCATCGGCCCGACCGGTTTCATGGAGAAGGACCTTGTGCTCGATGTGGCGCGGCGACTGGGCGCGCTGATCACCCAGAGGCTGGGCAGCGAGGTGGTTTACACCCGCTCTGACGACACCTTCATCCCGCTCGAAGAGCGCACCAACATCGCCAACGAAAAGAAGGCCGACCTGTTCCTTTCGATTCACGCCAACTCGTCGCAGCTTCCGCACATCGCCGGTTCCGAGACGTTCTACTTGAACTTCACCACTTCCGAGGACGCCCTGGAAGTCGCGGCGCGAGAGAATGCGACTTCGCAGACCTCCATCCACGACCTGCAGACGCTGGTGCAGCGGATCGCGCTCAACGAGAAAGTGCAGGAGTCGCGCGAGCTGGCGAACATCCTCCAGAGAGCGATGTACTCCAGCCTGCCGCGCAACCGCTCGTTCAAGAATCGCGGCATCAAGAAGGCGCCCTTCGTCGTGCTGATCGGCGCGCAGATGCCTTCGGTGCTCGCCGAGATCGCGTTCCTGAGCAATCCCAAGGACGAGCTCCTGCTGAAGAAGCCGGACTACCGCCAGAAGATTGCGGAGGCGCTGTTCCGCGGCGTCTCGCAATATGCCGACGCGCTCAGCCACCTCCAGGTCGCGCGACAACGGCTACAAGATTCCCCAGCCCAGTAGTCTCCTCCTGAGGCTCTCTCGACCACTCGACGCGATTCCGCCCCTTCTCCTTGGCCCGATAGAGAGCCTCGTCGGCCATCCGGATCAGCGTCTGTGGATCGCCACCCGGTGCCGTTCCACTCGCCCCCACGCCGAAACTGGCCGTGACGGGGATGCGCACCCGGTCGTGGCCCACCGGGTCGTGGGCGACGGCAGCCCGCAGGCGGTCGGCGAGTTGCGCCGCGTTTACGCCCGAGGTGCCCGGCAGGACGATCAGGAACTCCTCGCCCCCAAAGCGCCCCACCAGGTCGTAGGACCGCACCACCGCCTGCATCCGCCCTGCCGCCTCGCGCAGCACTGCATCGCCGGCCAGGTGGCCGTAAGTGTCGTTGACGTGCTTGAAGTGATCGAGATCGACCATAATCACCGCCAGCGGCGTCCCCTCGCGCGCGGCGCGGCTGTGCTCGCGTTCGAGAGCCTCGAGCAGGGCATAGCGGTTCCACAAACCGGTAAGGGGGTCGTGGGTGGCCTGGTCCCGCAGCGCCTCGCGCGCTTTCACCAGGTCCGCCTGAAGGTCCAGAATCCGCCGTCCCGCGCGCAGCCTCACCTGCAGTTCCCTGGCCTCGAACGGCTTGGTGACATAGTCGTCGGCGCCCGCGTCCATCCCTTCGACCACGTCCTGGCTGTCCGCGCGCGCCGTCAGCAGCAGCACGTAGGTGTATGGCTCGCGCTTGCGCTCCCGCAGCTTGCGGCACAGATCCGGGCCCGTCATCCCCGGCATCATCCAGTCCAGAATGGCCAGCCGCGGCGCGTCCTCGCGCTCCAGAATCTGCCACGCCTCGTCGCCGTCGCGCGCCTCGACCACCTCGTAGCCATTCTTCGTCAGCATCCGGGCCAGCACCCGGCGCGACACAGAGTCGTCGTCTGCAAGCAGTACAATCATGCCCTGAACTCGCTTATCGTCCCGTTCATGGGAGGTTATGAGTTCGTTAATCTGGAGGGATGCAGGTGCTGGCCTTCCGTCATGTCCCCTTCGAGGATGTCGGTCTCATCGCGCCGGCGCTCGCCGCCCGTGGGATCGAGCTGGTCTATGCCGACGCCTTCCGCCAGACCGAACCGCAGCCCGACTGGCATGCCGCCGCCGGCCTGATCTTCATGGGTGGGCCGATGTCCGCCAACGACGCTCTGCCCTTCATTCAGCGGGAGATCGGCATCATCTCGGCCGCCGTGGCCTTGGGACGGCCCGTCCTCGGGGTCTGCCTCGGCGCGCAGCTTTTGGCCCGCGCCTTGGGAGCCCGGGTCTACCGCAACCCGGTCAAGGAGATAGGCTGGGCGCCCGTCTACTGGACCGAAGTGGCTGCCCAGGACCGTCTGTTCGCCGGCTTGCCGTCTCCCCAGACCGTCTTGCACTGGCATGGCGAGACGTTCGACC
>DATNLV010000190.1:0-2682 GCA_035602665.1 Bryobacteraceae bacterium
ATGGTACTCATTCTAGCCACAAAGACGGCCGAAAGAAGGCATCGGTTACGACCGCGGGGCGTTATGGGCCCTGCGCACCATGCCATCACGCGTGGCTCAGTGGACCGAGAATCGGACCGGCAACACCGCCGCATTCGCCTCCGGGTTGTAGTAGTCGTACAGCAGCGACGGCGCGCTCAGCGCGTTGATCGCAAATCGCGGCCGGAAGGCGAACTCGAACGCGGAACCTCCGGCGCTGGGCCAGAGATAGAACACCACCCGGTCCGGTTGCACCTCATAGCCGTCCACGGTTCCCTTCTCAATCGACTCGCGATCTACCTCGGCGCCCGGCGGCAACCCGACTTCGGCGATCATCATGCCGTAGCCGCGGAATCCGATGCGCTCCGCCTCAACCCGGCACGTGACCGCTTCCCCGATCCCGATCTCGCGCCGGTCGAAGTTGACCTTCAGCCGGAGGGTGCGGGTGTCTCCCGTTTTGACGCCCTCTTCCCGGGTGGCTTCGGAGACGGCCCAGGGCACGTAGTAGCTCGTGATCACGTTGGCCTCGAGCGCGGCGCTCGCGCCGCTGCGCTCGATCGCGACACGGTTATTTCCCCGCGCAAACTCCTTCCCGAACTCGATCACCTTGGGACCGGTCGCCTCGTCCGGCTTGGGGAGCTGGATCGTGGCCACCTTGGTGCCATTGACCATAATCGTGGCGGAGGTGTCCGCCGCGCCGGCTATCGCCGCGGGCATGGCGGCAATCAGAGCCTCAAGCACGTTCTGGGTGGCCTGCGTCGAGTACCACGTCGAGTAGCGGTCCTTGTGCGTGAGCAGGTACTGGACGCCGCGATTCAACTGCTCTTCCTCGGCCGGATTCCGGCTGAGCGATTGCAGCCTGGCCAGCGCTTCGATGGCGAGCGCGGTGGTTTCCAGGCGGCCCGCGTAGCCCCATCCGTAAAACGGCGTCGTGTTCACTTCGAGATTCCAGTAGGTGCCTGGGCCCTCCTGGTGCGCCAGTCGCGCGAGCATGTCGCGCGCGTTGGCGATGTGCGTTTCGTGCTTGATCGAAGCCGCCGCAATCGCGTAGTTGCCGATCAGGTACGGGCTGCTCCACTCGCTGATGCGGTCGTCGAGGTAGGACAACGCCTTCTTCACGGAATCCCCGGGGTCCCCCTTGAGCTTCGCCTGCGACACGGCGAGCGCTCGTACGATGTAGGCCGTGTCCATGGGATCGTCAATCTGCTTTTTGCTCCAGTATTCGTAGCGCTGCCAGGCGCCGGTCTGGGATTGCTGCGCCACCAGGTACGCGCGGGCGCGCGCCATCACGGCCGCATCCACATCGATGAACTCGTCTGCGTCCGTGAGGAACCGAAGCACATAAGCGGTGAGCGCCAGGTTCTCGGATGTGCTTTGCCAGTACCCAAAGCCTCCGCTCGGTTTCTGGAGCGTCCGAAGCAACTCGAAGGCGTCCTGGACGGCCTTCCTGGCGTCCGTCAGGACCTGTTTGCGCGGATCGCCGGGCTCGGCCTTCTCGATGCCGGCTTTCTTCAATAGCTGCAAGGCCTGGAGACTCACGTACGCGATCGACGTGATCTGCTCCGCACAGCCGGCGGGTTTGCGGCCGATGCCGCTCATCGCATCGAGCACGTGCGCAATCAGGTTGGGGTAAATGCGCACCTCGGCATCGATCGAACCCGCAATCGCGGTTTGCGGAATGGGGACTTCGAGCGTGTGGTCCTCACCCGCGAGGATACGGCCGGTGGTGAACGAGATCTCCTGCCCATCGGGATGGACCTGGATCTCGCGCTCGACCGCGTCGCCGGTGTCGCCGTTGCGGGCGGTCACGCGCTGCTTTCCGGGGTTCGCGCGCGCGTCGGCTTTGAAGGTGAATACCGCGCGCGCATCGCCCCCAGGCTCGACCGTCACCTTCTGCTCGGCCGGCGAGAGGATGGAGAACCAAGATTCGGGCTTCAGTTCGGTTAATACGGTCTGCCGCTCGCCGGAGTAATTGCGCAGCACCACCGGCATGCTGATCTGATCGCCCTCGGTGAGAACCTTGGGCGGATCGTGCTCGAGGAAGAACGGCTGGAACGTCCGCAGCTCTTTCTGCGCCACGCCAACTTGTCCGGCTTCATTGGAAGCGATCACCGACATCGACCAGGCCGTGATGTTGTCGGCCATCGGGAAGTCGATGTGCGCCTGGCCCCGTGAGTTGGTGATCAGTTCGGGTTTCCAGAGCAGCGTTTCGGGGAAGTACTTGCGCAGGCGCGGCGTGAAGAGAGGTTTCGGAACCGGAGCCGTCCCCTGGAGCCCCTTGTCCACGACTCCCGACACCTCGGCCGAATCCGTCGCCATCGTCGTAACAGCTTCGGCGGTGACCGTGACTTCTGTCTTGGCCCCAGAGACATTCACCGTCGCGTCCAGCTTCGTTGTCGAGCCCAACTGCACCGGAACGTTGTTCGCGGCCCAGACGCTGAAGCCTGGCGCCACGACCTTCACCTCATACATGCCTGCCGAGATGGCGGAGAAGACGTAGACTCCGTTGCCATCGGTCTGCGTCGTCGCGCTCTGCTCGCTGCTCAGGGATGTCGCCGTGACTTCAGCACCGGGCACGACCGCGCCGCTGACATCCATGACCACGCCCGTGATGGCGCCTGTGCCGGACGGCAGGGGTCCCTGAGTCGTTGCCGGCGCCTTTCT
>DATNLV010000194.1:0-3595 GCA_035602665.1 Bryobacteraceae bacterium
TGGCCGGCTGGAAGCCCGGGTTGGTGTTCTTCAGGTTGACCAGCGTCTGTGTGAACAGCGCGGCGGCCGCCAGCAGGACCAGCGCCAGGGCCATCTGCGCCGCCACCAGCGCTTTCCGAATCCGCTGCCGCGAGGACGAAGAGGTGGTTCCCGCTTGGTCCTTGAGCGCCGTCACCAGGTCCAGTTTCCAGGTCTGAACGAGCGGCGCGCAGCCGAACACCAGTCCCGCCACCGCGGACACGGCCAGTGTATAGCCGAATAGCTGCAGATCGAGATGAGCGCTGAGCCACGCATGGTCGCCGTTCTCGGAGATCAGCCACAGCAGGCCGGAGACCGCCCAGCCCGCCAGAAACAGCCCTACAAACCCGGCCGCCAGAGTCAGCGTCAGGCTCTCGGTCAGAAGTTGACGCAGGATCGCCGCGCGGCTGGCGCCAATCGCGGTCCGCACCGCCATTTCGCGCTCGCGCGCGGCCGCCCGCGCGACTAGCAGGTTGGCCAGGTTCGCGCACGCAATCAGCAGCACCAGCCCCACCATCGCCATCAGCACCTGGAGCGGCTTCCGCCAGAAGAAGCCCATCAGGTTGATGCCTTCGGCGGCGGGGTGCAGATCCAGAGTCCGGCTGTTGTACTCGGCAAGCGTGGGAGGGTCCATTTTTTCGATGCGCGGGAGGCTCTCCGCGCGCACCGCCTTGAACAGCACCCTGCTCGCGGCTTGCGCCTTCTCGAGCGAAACACCGGGCTTGATCCGCGCGAAGACATTCAGCCAGCGCCCGCTCACATCCGCGAAGTAGTCCAGGCCCGGGCTGATCTGCTGCTTCATCGCCAAGGGAACGTAGAGATCCGGCGACTGCCCGCTCTGCACCCCCAGGAACCGCGGATCGAGGATTCCGACAACGGTCATCGGATGGCTGTTCACCAGAATGCGGCTGTTGAGCACCTTCGGATCGGAGCCGAAATGGCCGCTCCAGTATCCGCCGCTGAGCACGACCACGGGGTTGGCGCCGGGCGCGCCATCGTCGGAAGGCGCGATCGTCCGGCCCATCGCCGCCCGCACTCCCAGCACATCGAAGAAATTCCCGGAGACCACATTCACGTCCGCGTGCGCGGCCCCGGCCGGTTCCATCACCGTGGCCGATCCGGACGATCGCGCGATCACGCCCTCGAAGACCTGGCTCCGGTCCCGGAAGTCTTTGTACATCGGGTAGGAGTACACCGTCTCGAAGTTATCGGCCATGGCCCAGCCGGGGTCCTGCTCGCCCTCGCTATGGAACAAAACCAGCCGGCCCGGATCGCTCACCGGCAGCGACCGCAGCAGCACCTGGTTGAACAGCGAGAAGATGGCGGTGTTGGCGCCGATCCCCAGCGCCAGCGAAGCGATGGCGATCAGCACGAAACCCGGATTGCGCCGGAATGTCCTCAGTGCGAAGCGAAGGTCGTTCAGCATAGTGTTCGTTATCCAGACGCACGCAGAGTGCCATCGGTAACGTGCTGGAAACAAGGAGCCGTAGGGACACGGCACGAAGGCCCGGTGTCCGCTTGTGGGACGACGCGTCCGGTGGCGCTGAGTCATGGCGCGAAGAACTACGAACCCGAAGTCCACTTGACTCGTATAACCGGCCAAGGGGGCTAAGGGGATGATTCGGATAATCTCGCTCGTCATCGCTTGCGGCGCGACCGCGACTCTCGCGGCCCAGCCGGCGCCGTCCGGCAAATTGGTGGATCTGGGCGGCCACAGACTTCATGTGAACTGCACGGGTCGTGGCGCGCCAACGGTCGTCGTCGAAGATGGTCTCGGCGATTTCTCCGTCGACTGGACACTCGTGCAATCCCGTGTTTCGGCCTTCACCCGCATCTGCACCTATGACCGTGGTGGCTACGCGTGGAGCGATCCGGGCCCGAAGCCACGCACCTTTTCGCAATTGAACGTGGAACTGCACGACGCCCTGGCGAAGCTGGGAGAACGCGGGCCTTTCGTCCTGGTAGGCCATTCCTTTGGCGGACCCGTGGTGAGGAACTTCGCCAGCATCTATCCCGCGGACGTCGCCGGCATGGTGCTGGTAGACGCGGCGCATGAAGGGCTGCGCGTCGGCATCGGCGGCGGGAAGACCATCCGCCTCGGAGATGGGGCGAAGGGCACGGACATTCCCCCACCGCACGAGGAGTCGAGCGCTGCGGACCAGCCGACGGTGCGGGCGGAAGACCTGCCAGCGGAATTCAAGACCCTCGATTCGATGTATAAGGTTCTCCCTCCCGATAGCCAGACGATCCATCTTTGGGCTCAGCAATTGCCTGGGGTCTATGACGCCGAGAATAGCGAAACGCAGTGGTCGGAGGAGGTTTTCGCGAAGTGGCTGGCCACGCCGCAGGCGGGAGTACTGGGGGCGATCCCTGTTATCGTCCTGAGCCAGGCGGACGCAGGGTACAAGGATGGCGATTTCGACTTCCCCGCCGCGCAACTGGAGAAGGAGCGCAGAGAGGGCCAGGCGAAGCTCGTTCTGCTGTCATCCAATGGCAAACAAGTCATCGTTCACAGCGGCCATAACATGAATCTGGAAGCACCCGCGGACGTCAGCAACGCGATCCGCGAAGTAGTAAACGCGGTGCGGCATCACCGCCGCCTGCGGCTCAATTCCAGAACTTGAATTCCGGCCACGCTTCTGAGATCGTCGCAGACCCGGGACTGGCTCGAATTTCGCCGCCTTTGCGAAATTCGTGCCTGTCCCACCATCAGTCATCTGTCAGCGATACTGCTCGATATTTGCGACACCCTCCACCAGATCGGCCCGGAAATTCAATTCCAGAACTTGAACTCCGGCCACGCTTCCGAAAGCGGCTTCTTCAGATCGTGGCACGTCAGAACAGTGTAATACTCCCAGCCCATGCCGTAGTAAGGCGCGATGGCCGGCCCCTGGTCCACGCTGCGGCACCACCGCTCGGCCCGCTTCAGGCTCCACTCCAGCAGGATGATGCTCTCGCCGGTATACTGCCGCGGTCCCCAATAGTAATAGTTCTGGTGCCCGCTGATCGCTTTCGGCAGCCCGTACCGCGGCCCGAAGAAGTCGATCGCCCCGGCCTCGCCGTAATTGCCCGTCAGGATCGCCGTTTTCGCGCGCTGCTCCGGCGGCAGCGCGTTGTAAACGCCGGCCACGGTCTCGACCATCTCCGGCCACCCGAACTCATCGGCGAAATGCTGCGGCAGCCGCGCGCGAGCGCCGGTCTCGGCTTGCGCGATCTTGATTCCCAGCCTCCCCATGTATGGCTCGATCTGCTCCGGCGGGAGAATGGGAATCACCAGCGGCGCCGCCACAATCCCCATCGCGGTAACTACAGCCGGAACAGCAATGCGTAACCAGCGAAGCCAGGAACGCGATTCCGCCCACTTTTCCCACAACACTCCTCCCGCGGCGTATAACATCGGGTAAATAGGAGCCAGATAGTAATCCTTCCCCTTGAGCGCCATCATGACGGCCAACAGGGCGAGGTAAGTCACCCCCAGAATGCGGTATCTTCTCCCGTCGCGGTGAAACAGCAGAAAGCCCAGCCCCGCCATCCACACCAGGGCGCTGCCTGGCAGGAGCATCAGGATCTGCTGCCT
>DATNLV010000195.1:0-9530 GCA_035602665.1 Bryobacteraceae bacterium
CCGGTGGACCGCGCCGTGCTATCTTCTTCGCGGATGGCCGTGTCTGCACAATGCCGAATCGAATCGTCGCGCAGCGTCGCCGGCCTCACGTGCCGCCTCGCTTTCGCGCAAAAACAAAAAATGCAGAAGGTCCCAATCCCCACTTCGCATTCATCGCTTTTCATCACTTTCTACACCCGACAAGCCCCGGCGCGATAATGACAGGCGAGGGGCACATGCCGACTGAAATCATTGTCAACGGAGTCCGCCACGCGGTCGACGCCGAGCCCGAAGCGCCGCTGCTCAGCGTCCTCCGCGATGACCTCGAGCTCACCGGCACCAAGTACGGCTGCGGCGAGGGACAGTGCGGCGCCTGCACCGTGCTCATCGACGGCGCGCCCGCGCATTCCTGCATCACGCGCCTCGCTTCGGTCGCGGGCAAGCGCATCACCACCATCGAAGGGCTCGCCGCGGGCGGCCGCCTACACCCGGTGCAGGAGGCGTTCCTCCACGCCGGCGCCATGCAGTGCGGATACTGCACCGCCGGGATGATCGTGGCCTCTGCCGGCCTCCTCGCGAGCAATCCCAACCCCAGCGAGGCCCAGATCAAGCAGGCGCTCGAAGGCAATATTTGCCGATGCGGCACCTACCCGCGCATTGTGGGCGCCGTTCGTATGGCTGCCCGCAGCGGAGGCCCCCATGCTTGACCGGCGCGAGTTTCTGGGAACCGTCGGCGGCGGCATCGTCGTGCTGCTCGTTCCCGAGGGCGCCGCCGCCCAGCAGCGCGACGCCGCGCACAATCCCTTCCCGCCCGAGCTCGAAGCCTGGCTTCACATCGACGAAACCGGCGCCGTCACTGTCTTCACCGGCAAAGTCGAGGTCGGACAGGGCGTCCGCGCATCGCTCGCGCAGGCCGTCGCGGAAGAGCTTCGCACGCCCGTCGCCGGCGTCCGTCTGGTCATGGGCGACACCGCGCTCACCCCTTACGACATGGGCACCTTCGGCAGCCGCTCCACGCCCTACATGGCTCCGCAGTTGCGCAAGGCAGGGGCCACCGCGCGCGAGCTTCTGCTCGATCTCGCCGCCGAGAAGTGGAATGCCGACCGCGCCACGCTCGTCGCATCGGGCGGCGCGGTTGCGGATCCGAAGACCGCGAAGGTCGTCTCTTACGGCGCGCTCGCGGCGGGCCGGAAGCTGGTCCACACCATCCCCGGCGAGGTCGCGCTCACGCCCGCGGACCGGTGGAAAGTCCTCGGCACGCCGCTCCCGAAGGCGGACGCAACGGCCATCGTGACCGGCGCGCTTCACTATCCCTCCGACATGACGCGCCCCGGAATGCTTCACGGCAAGATCGTGCGGCCCGCGTCCTTCGGCGCGAAGCTCGCCTCCGTGGACACGTCCAAGGCCGAGGCCATGCCCGGTGTCAAAGTCGTACGCGACGGCGATTTTCTGGGTGTGATCGCACCGCACCCGCGCCTGGCCGCTCGCGCCGCCGCTGCGATTTCAGCCCAGTGGACCGAGGTCCCGCAGCCCTCCAATGCCGATCTTTTCGAATACCTGAGGCACAACATGGAGGCCACGGCGCGGCCCGAGGTCGAGCAGGGCTCTGTCGAGAAGGCGCTGTCGGAGGCTGAGGTGAAGCTGACGGAAACCTACACCGTAGCCTACATCGCGCACTGTCCGCTCGAGCCGCGCGCCGCCGTCGCCGAATGGAACGACGGCGATGTCACGGCCTGGACCGGCTCGCAGCGGCCTTTCGGAGTGCGCTCCGAACTCGCGGAGGAGTTCGGCATCCCCGAGCAGCGCGTGCACGTCATCGTCCCCGACACCGGTTCCGGCTACGGCGGCAAGCACTCCGGCGAGGCCGCCATCGAGGCCGCACGCTTGAGCAAGGCCGCGGGCAAGCCCGTGAAGGTGGTCTGGACGCGGCAGGAAGAGTTCACCTGGGCGTACTTCCGGCCGGCCGGCGTCATCGAGATTCACAGCGCCGCCACCAAAGCCGGCGCCATCACCTCCTGGGAGCACCTCAACATCAACTCCGGCCCGGCCGCCATCCGCCACGCCTACGACATTCCCAACCAGCGCGTCACGTTCCAGCCCGCGCGTTCGCCGTTGCGCCAGGGCTCGTACCGCTCGCTGGCCGCCGCGGCCAACACCTTCGCACGCGAAACGCACATCGACGAACTGGCGCACGCCGTGGGCGCCGATCCGCTCGAGTTCCGCCTCGCCAACACCAAGGACGAACGGTTCCGCGCCGTGCTTCGGGCCGCCGCCGAGCGCTTCGGCTGGGGCAAGCAGAAGGGATGCGGAATCGCCGCCGGCTGGGACAAGGGCAGCTACGTCGCAACCTGCGCGGCCGTCTCCATCGTGGACGGAAAGGTGCGGGTGGATCGTGTTGTAGAGGCCTTCGAGTGCGGCGCCATCGTCAATCCGGACGGCCTCGAGAACCAGGTGACCGGCGCGATCATTCAGGGCCTGGGCGGCGCGCTGTTCGAGGCCATCGAGTTCGCCAAGGGCCGGATTCTCAACAGCCGCTTGGCGCGCTACCGCGTCCCGCGCCAGAGCGACGTCCCACCCATCGAGACCGTGCTCCTCAACCGCAAAGACCTGCCCTCGGCCGGGGCCGGTGAAACGCCCATCATAGGAATCGCCCCCGCCATCGGCAACGCCATCTTCTCCGCCACCGGCACGCGCTTGCGTTCGCTACCGCTGAAAAGCACCGAACCGCGACCGTGAGGGAGCGGACCTCAATCCCAGTTCTTCACCTTCGGCCAGATCTCTTTCAGGTTCCACTTCATCCCGCGGCAGTAGTACACATCGAAGTGTTCGTAGGGCATCGAGTACGGGTGCTCGACGCGGGCCACCTTCTCGACGGAGGCGAACAACAGCTCAAGCCTCTCCTTCCGGTCGGCCATCACGATCACACTCTCGCCGGTGTAGTCGCGCGGCCCCCACAGGAAGTAGTTCTGGTGCCCGCTGATGGCGGGCGGCAGGCCGTACTTCGGACCGAACAGATCGATCGCCCCGGCCTGCCCGTAGTTCTGGCCGAAGATCGCGGTCTTGGCTCGAACGTCCGCGGGCAGACCGTTGTACACTCGCGCCACGGTCGCGGCCATCTCCTCCCAACCGAATTGGTCCGCAAAGAGCTGCGGCAGGGGACCGAGCTTGTGCTGTTCGATCCGCGGCTGCTCATAGTGGATCGCTCTGACGTACCGTATGTACGTCTCCGGCCGCACCACCGGCAGGAACAACGGCGCCGCCAGGATCGCGAGCACCACCATCAGCGCGCACCAGGCCGGCTTGACCCACTGCACGCCGGGACGCGCCAGCCACCGTTCCCATTGGACGCCGCCCGCGGCCAGCAGGATCGGAAACGCCGGCCACAGGTAGTACGTCCTCGGGCTCAGGAGCATGATCAAAGCTGCCGTGATTACCCAGGCCCATCCCAAAGCGCGGTACGGCTTGCCCTCCACGGCGAAAAAGTAATACCACAGCCCCGCCAGCCAGATGGGCAACGTCGGAGGCAGCATCGAGATGATCTGTTGGCCCAGGAACGCCAGCGGCGGCAGCGGCACGTTGCGGCCCGAACGCTGTATGTTGGCCTGAAGCTCCAGGAACGGGAAATGGTTCTGGATGTTCCACCACAGGTTGGGCAGGAAGAGCAGCAACGCCGCCACGCCCGCCAGCCAGATCCAGCGCGTTCGAAACGCTTTGCGCTCCGGTGTCAGCAGGAGGCCGGCGATGAGCGCGAAACCGAACGTGAGCATCGAGTGCTTGTTCTCCAGTCCCACCCCCGCCAGCACGCCGAACCAGAGCCACAGTCTCTGGTCGCCGGTGTTGATGATGCGGATGAGCATGTAGGCGCAGCCGGTCCAGAACAGCGGCTCAAACGCATTCATCGAGAAGAAGTTGTCGAACGCCAGAAAGCCCGGCGCGACCAAAGTCGCCAGCGCTGCGAATCCCTGCGCGAAGCGCCCGCCGCCCAACTCCCGCGCGACCAGCCCGGTCAGCAGAACCTGGCCCGCGCCGGCCAGTGCCGGGAGCAGCCGCAGCGCGGGCAGGGAATCGCCCAACACATGATGCACGGCCCAGGCGAAGGAGGCGATGAGCGGAGGCTGGTCCACGTAGCCCCAGGCGAGGTGCCGCCCGCACGCCATGTAATAGAGCTCGTCGACGAAGAATCCGTAGTGCCGGCCGGCATACAGATGCACCAGAAGCTTGACCACCGCGATCGCGGCCACCACCATCCCCGAGCCCAACAGCCAAGGCTTCGCGCTCTCGTCCCTCGACGTGCCCATAGAGTATCCAGCTTCGCACGAAGTGGGGCGGCTCTCCAGAGCTGCGCCGGACGTCCACGTCCGGCTCCGTCGTTGGTTGGTAGCGGATAGCAGACGGCTGATGGCTGATAGCTGCCGGCCGCCGGCCGGCTACTACCCAGGGAAGGTCTTGGCGATATCGTTGTAAATCACGAACGCCATGATCGCCATCAGGAAGACGAAGCCCAGCTTGAAAAGCGTCTCTTTGACGCGCAGGCTGAGATCGCGGCGCATGATCATCTCCACCAGCAGCATCAGGATCACGCCGCCGTCCAGGATCGGGATGGGCAGCAGGTTGATGACCGCCAGGTTGAGGCTGACCATCGCCATGAGAGCCAGAAACGGGAGCAGCCCTTCCCGCGCCGCGTCGCCGGCGTAATGCGCGATGCCGATCGGGCCGCTGATCGATTTCGGCGACATGCGGTGCTCGGCGATCCCCTTGAGGAACTGGAAAATGAGCGTCGCGCTCTTCACGTTCTGCCGTACGGATTCGCCCAGCGCCTGCGGAAACTGGAGCTTGGTCATCACCACCCGGTAATCCGGATAGACGCCGATCATCCAGCGCCCTGGCCCGCCCTCTTTGCTGAAGATTGGCTGCACGGCTACGGAGTATGTAGTGCCGCCGTGCCGGTATTCGAGGGTCACCGGTTTGCCGTCGGCCGCTTCGACGATCCGGTGCAAACCATCCGTCGAGCGCAGCGGCTGGCCGTTGGCGGTCAGCAGGATGTCGCCTCTTTGGAGGTTGGCCTTCTGGGCGGGCATGCCAGGGGAAAGCTCCGCGATCTCGATCTCGCCCTGCGGCTGCCATCCCGCCATGCCCAATCCCGAGCGCTCGTCGAGCTTCGGAACCACGCTAGTCCAGAACTCGCGTCCGCCGCGGTCGATTCGCACCGCCAGCGGATGGTTCGCGTTCGAGACTTCCTTGATTGTGATGTCTTCCCAGGACGGCCGCTGTTGGTCGTCGAGGGTCACGATGCGATCGCCCTCGCGGATTCCCGCTTTGGCCGCGGGCGTGTTCGGCGTCACGAAGCCGACGATCCCTTCCTGCGCCGAAGGCGGCGTTTTGGGGTATCGCACCATGTACATCCCGGTCAGCAGAGCCACCGCCAGCACCATGTTCATGGCGGGTCCGGCGAATGCGATGATCAGCCGCTGCCAGCGCGGCTTGGCCAGGAAGGCGCGCGGGTCGTCGACGTTGTCGTCGGTCGGCTGCTCTCCGGCCATCTTCACGTAGCCGCCGAACAGAATCGCCGAGAACCGGAAATCGGTCTCGCCCCGCTTGAAGCCGAACAGGCGCGGGCCGAAGCCGAAACTGAACACTTCGATCCGCACGTCGAAGGACCGCGCGGCCCAATAGTGACCGGCCTCATGAACGAGAATCATGACTCCGATCAGCACCAGGAGCCAGGCGAAGTTTTCGAAACCAATCATAGTTCAGACCTTGACCAGCGGATGAGCTGTCCGGGCCGCGACTTCCCGGGCCACCGCCCGCGATTCCTCATCGATCTCCAGAACCTCAGCAATCGACCCCGGGCAGCGGCTCGGGACCTTGGCGAGCGTCTCCTCCACCACTTCCGCGATTCCGGGGAACGAGATGCGGCCATCGAGGAATGCGCTCACGGCAACCTCATCGGCAGCATTCAGTGTACATGTAGCCGAACCTCCGGTTTCCTGCGCCTGGTAGGACAGTTTGAGCAGGCGGAACTTCTCGAGGTCCGGCGGAAAGAAGTCCCAGTGACGCTCGACGCTCCAATCGAGGCGCGGCACCGGGCCCGGTTCGCGTGCGGGATAGGTGAGCGCATATTGGATCGGCATGCGCATGTCGGTCGCCGAGATCTGGGCCACAACGCTGCCATCCGTGTATTCGACCATGGCGTGAACGGAGGACTGCGGGTGGATGGCCACTTCGATCTCCGACGGACTGAGGCCGAACAGCCAGCACGCCTCGATCACCTCGAATCCTTTATTCATCATGGTGGCGGAGTCGATGGTGATGCGTTTCCCCATCTTCCACGTAGGATGGTTGAGCGCCTGGGCGGGAGTGATCCGTGCAAAGTCGGCGGCCGGCGTCTGACGAAATGGCCCGCCGGACGCCGTCAGGATGACCCGGGCGACCTCGCTCCGCTTGCCTGCCCTCAGACATTGATGCACGCCGTTGTGCTCGCTATCGACCGGAATCAACTCGGTGCCCGAGGCCCGCGCCGCCTGGGTCACCAACTCTCCGCTTGCGACCAGCACTTCCTTGTTCGCCAGTCCGACGGTCTTGCCAAGCCGGACGGCCTCGTAAGTCGCCTCAAGGCCAGCCACTCCTACGATGGCCGACATCACGAAATTCACTTCGGGCGCCGACGCGGCTGCGACCCGTGCCTGCGGGCCAAACTCCAGTTCGGGCCACTCGGACCGCGCCAGCCCCGACTCTTCCAGCCTGTCTGTTAGATTCGCGCGGACCTGTTCCGTTTCAACAACCGCGAGGCCGGGGCGGAATTCCCGAATCTGCTCGGCCAGGAGCGCGGCGTTTTGGCCGGCCACCAGGGCGAAGACGCGGCAGTCCTGCCGGCGCCTAACAACGTCCAGGGTGTTACAGCCGATCGAGCCTGTGGAACCGAGAATAGTGAGATTCTTCATGGCTGCCAGCGCAGCGCAGTATTAAGGATCATAACATGCCGCCAGCGTGGGAGCCATCGGTAAGAAGTACTGTTTCTCTTGGGGAGCGATCCTCTTTTTAAGGGGTGCCGGGGAGGATTGCTTCAGGGGTCTTTTATTTAGAGGTTAGTCTCGCTTTGGTGGGAGTTGCCTCCCCGGCCTATTCCAATAATAGAATATCTCGTTCCGGATTGCAACAGAATTCTGTATTTTTTACGAGGGCTCTTTACCGGCGCTTGACCTCGACTCCGGCCTCTTCCTCTAACACCTTGATTGTAGCGCAGATATCTTCATCACCCAGTCCGGCGTCGAGAGCTGCATGAAACATCTGTTCGGTCACAGGGGTCAGCCGGAGGGGCACTTTGATGTCTTTTGCAGCTGCCAGCATGAGCTCAATGTCCTTGTGCATC
Organism: Bryobacteraceae bacterium; assembly: GCA_035602665.1. GTDB lineage: Bacteria > Acidobacteriota > Terriglobia > Bryobacterales > Bryobacteraceae > DASWZN01. The sequence goes on from DATNLV010000195.1 coordinate 7,349, forward strand.
CATTTTACGGAGAAGTTGGTCTCAAAGTTACGGTCGAGGACGTAAGGGGCCTTAAAGGAGATCAGGCCTGAGCGAGCGGCGCTGTTATTAAGGATCTCGAGCATGAGCGCGGGATCGACTCCGGCTTTCGTGCTCAGCACCATGCCCTCGTTGAACGCCTGCAAGAGATTGGAAAGAATCAGGTTCTGCGTCAGCTTGGCGGCGAGGCCCTGGCCCGGTCCTCCGCAGTAGTAGAGCTGCTGGCCCATGGGCTCGAAATAGGGCCGGACGCGGTCGAAGACGTCCTTGTCGCCACCGACCATGAAAGTCAGGGTGCCCTTTTCGGCGCCGGGCTTCGATCCGGTGCACGGGGCATCCAGGAAGTGGAGGCCTCGTTTGGCGAGCTCCGCGCCGATGGCCCGGCTGCGGGAGGGCGAGACGGTGCTCGCATCGGCAATCACCATTCCCGCCCGGCCGCCGGACGCCAGTCCTTTCTCGCCCAGAAGCACCTCCTCGGACATGGCCGTGTTCCCCACGCACAGGAACGCACACTCGGCGAATTCTGCCACCTGGCGCGGCGTCTCGCAGAAGACGCCCTTCTCGCCGGCGGCGAGCTCTTGCGCCTTGGCGCCGGTGTGCGACCAGAGCGCCACTTCGTGACCGGCGCGGAGCAGGTTGCGCGCCATCGGGTAGCCCATAATTCCCAGACCGAGGAAGCCAAGTTTAGCCATAGTTTCAAGCTAGCAGAAAGGTCGTCAGCGGTCAGCGTTCCGCGCGAGCGGGGCAGTAGCTGACCGCTGATAGCTGACAGCTGATAGCTGCCGGAGGCCGGAGGCCGACGGCGGGCTGACGGCCGACGGCTGACCGCTGTAGGATTGAGTCAATGCCTGCCACGATGAAAGCACTGGTGAAGAGTAAGCGCGAGCCGGGGTTGTGGCTCGAAGAGATTCCGGTCCCCGAGATCGGCATCAACGACGTCCTCATACATGTCGACCGCACTGCCATCTGCGGCACCGACGTTCACATCTACGATTGGGACGAATGGGCGCAGAAGACCATTCCCGTGCCGATGGCGATCGGCCACGAGTTCGTCGGCGAAGTCGCGCAGACCGGATCGAACGTCGCCGACTTCTTCCCCGGCGACCTGGTGAGCGGTGAGGGCCACGTGGTCTGCGGCCGCTGCCGCAACTGCCTGGCGGGCCGGCGCCACCTGTGCGCGCGGGCTATGGGCGTGGGAGTGAACCGCCCCGGCGCCTTCGCCGAATACGTCGCCATCCCCATGGCCAACGTGTGGCACCACCATGCGGGCATCAGCCGCGACATCGCCTGCATCTTCGATCCGTTCGGCAACGCGGTGCACACCGCGCTCTCGTTCCCGGTGCTGGGCGAGGATGTGCTCATCACCGGCGCGGGGCCGATCGGAATGATGGCCGCGGCCGTGGTGCGCCACGCCGGCGCGCGATTCGTGGTGATCACCGACGTAAATCCCAAGCGGCTGGAGCTGGCGATGGAGTTCGGCGTGTCGCGGGCCGTGGACACGCGGACCACGCCGCTGGCCGAGGTGCAGAAGGAGCTGGGCATGCTCGAGGGCTTCGACGTCGGCCTCGAGATGTCGGGCAGCGAGTCGGCGTTGCGCGAGATGATCTCCAACATGTCGCATGGCGGAAAGATCGCGGTGCTCGGCATTCCGCCGCGGCAGATGTGCGTGGACTGGAACAAGATCATCTTCAACATGCTCACCATCAAAGGCATCTACGGCCGGGAGATGTACGAGACCTGGTACAAGATGACCGTGATGCTGCAATCGGGGCTCGATCTGAGCCCCGTCATCACGCACCGCTTCCCCTACGCCGAATTCCAAATGGGATTCGACGCGATGCGGTCCGGCAACGCAGCCAAGGTGATTCTGGAGTGGCACTAACCATGCGCGCGATCCTGTGCTCGATGTTGCTTTGCGCTTCTCTCGGTGCGGCGGCGCCCTATGACTCGGTGAACCCGTTCATCGGCACCGCGGCCGACGGGAACACCTTCCCCGCGGCCACTCTGCCCTTCGGCATGATGCAGTGGGGACCGGACACGCGTCCGGACGGCTGGTATCACTACGACGACAAGTCGATCCGCGGCTTCAGCCTCACGCACATCAGCGGGGCCGGTTGCCCGATCTACGCCGATGTGCCGATTCTGCCGGGGAACGGCGAGCCGG
>DATNLV010000199.1:0-4522 GCA_035602665.1 Bryobacteraceae bacterium
TCGCCAGCATCTGTGGGTAGCGCTCCGCCAGCCGTATGCCGGCTTCGAGATCCGGCGGCCCGTGTCCCGTGCCAACCGCCAGCATCGTCTCGACACCCGCCGCCAACGCACGTTCGATCACGGCCTCGCGGTCCGAGTCGAACTGCGAGTCGTCGAGATGACAGTGCGAATCGACCAGCGTCATGTTTGTCCGCGTGGCGCAGGCTTCAGCCTGCTGTCGTGCGCTTCAGCCCACGATCGGGCCGAGCGAGTTGGAGCTCTTGTTCCCATCGGCGTTTATCGGCGTTCATCGGCGGCCATCAATGTCTTGGACGTTCGCGGCCTTATTTCAGCCGAGCCCCCACCGGCACATCCTCCAGGAACCCAGCCAGCACCGGCTTTCCACCCTCCACCGACGCCGCCACAATCATCCCGTTCGAAGTGATCCCCCGCAGCTTGCGCGGCTCCAGGTTCGCCACGATCACCACCTTGCGCCCCACCAACTGCTCCGGCTGATACGCCTCCGCAATGCCCGCCACCAAGGTGCGCGGCTCCGCCTCACCCACGTCGATCGTGAGATGCAGCAGCTTGTTCGCGCCCTTCACCGGCTCAGCCGTCAGCACTCGCGCCACCCGCAAATCCACCTTGGCGAAATCGTCGATGGTGATCTTCGGCGTCCCCTCGGCGACCACCGGCGCGGCCGGTGCCAGAGTCTTGCCCAACAGAGCCGCCTGCCGCGCCGCTTCCACCTCTTCGAGCGCGCGCATCTCGGGGATCGCCACCTTGGCGTCGATGCGCGGGAACACCCCCACCACCTCGCCGATCTTCTGTCCCGCCGTCAGCTGGCCCCAGCCGAGCTGATCCAACCGCATCGACGCCAGCGGCTCCGTCATGCCGAGCTGCGCCCAAATCTTCGCCGTCGAATCGGGCAGCACCGGCGCCAGCAGAACCGTCGCGATCCGCAGCACGTTGGCCGCGGTGTACAGCGTCTCATCCAGCGCCGCACGCCCTTCCGCGCCCTTCTTGAGCAGCGTCCAAGGCGCCTGCTCGACGATGTATTTATCGGTTGCCGAAAGCAGCGCCCACAGCGCCTCCAGGCCCTTCGAGAATTCGAACTCGGCGAACGACGCCATCATGCTAGCCGTCGTCGTGCGCGCCAGCTCTGCAATCGCCGGAGCCCCTGTGCCCGCGGGCATCGCGCCGCCGTTGTACTGCCGGATCATGGTCAGCGTGCGGCTCGCCAGGTTGCCCAGCCCGTTCGCCAAATCCGAGTTGTAGCGCCCCACCAGCGCGTCGTAGCTGAAGCTGCCGTCCTGCCCGAACACCACCTCGCGCAGCAGGAAATAGCGAAGCGCGTCCGTGCCCATCACCTTCCTGATCGGTTCCGGCCGCACGATGTTCCCGCGCGACTTGCTCATCTTGCTTTCCTCGAACAGCAGCCACCCGTGCGCAAAGATCCGTTTGGGCAGCTCCAGCCCCGCCGCCATCAGAAACGCCGGCCAGTAGACGGCGTGGAAGCGGAGGATCTCCTTGGCGATCAGGTGCAGGTCGGCCGGCCACATCCCCTCGCCTTCAACCGCACTGAGGTACGCGGTCAGCGCGTCGAACCACACGTAGAAAACGTGCGGCGCCTCGCCCTCCACCGGTATGCCCCACTTCATGTTGCTGCGCGTGATGGAGACGTCGGTGAGCCCCTGCTTGACGAACGCGATTACTTCGTTGCGCCGCGTCTCGGGCTGTATGAACTTCGGCTCGCGCTCGTACAGTTCCAGCAGCCGGTCGCCGAAGGCCGACAGCTTGAAGAACCAATTCTGTTCCGTGATGGTCTCGGTGGGCCGCCCGCAATCCGGGCAGGGATCGCCCGGCTTCGCGTCGTTCACATACAGGTTGTCGTAGATGCAGTATTGCCCGGTGTACGCGCCCTTGTAGGCGTAGCCGTTGGCGCGGAAGCGCTGGAACAGATCGTTCACCACGCGCCCGTGCTGCGGGTTGGTGGTGCGCTGGAAGTGGTCGATCTGGAGCCCCAGTTGCTGCCATTGCCGCTCGAACTCCGCGGCGATCACGTCGGTGTACTCTTTCGGCGTCTTCCCGGCGCGTTCGGCCGCGCGCTCCACGTTGACTCCGTGCTCGTCGGAGCCCGTGGTCAGCACGGCGTGCTTGCCCTGCATGGACTGGAAGCGCTTGATCAGGTCCGCGACAATCGTCGTGTACGCGTGGCCGATGTGCGGCGCGGCGTTAACGTAGTATATCGGTGTAGTCAGATAGTATTTGTCTTGCATCTCAGGTATGCCAGATTGGCCTCGGCGATGATGTCTTTGAGCGGCGTCCGCGTGTCGATCGCGAGGCGCCGGCAGTCCTCGTACTCGGGCGCGTAGTGCCCTTCCCGCGTCACCTTCACACGCACCTTCCCGTGCGGAGTCTCGACCTCGACCGTATGGCGCGCCTCCACGCGGCGCTCCGCCCGATAAATGCGCAAGCCGAGTGTCGATGTCTCGGCGAAGATCAGTTGCGCCAGCGTTTCCTGGTCCTCCGGCCGCGCGATCGCGCGCAACAGCACGCCCGGCCGGCCCTTCTTCATCGTAAGCGGAGCCAGCGCCGCATCGAGCGCGCCCGCTTCGAGTAGCCGCTCGAGGGCATAGGCGAGCACCTGCGGACTCGAATCGTCGATGTGCGCCTCGATCACCGCCACCGTCGTCGCCTCGCTCGCGCCCGTCTTCTCTCCGATCAACACGCGCAGCACGTTCGCCTGCTCCGCGAAGTCGTGCCCGCCCGCACCATAACCGGCGGCCGAGATCCGCATGGCGGGCATAACGCCGAACCGAGCCGCGAGCGTCGTCACCAGCGCCGCACCCGTGGGAGTGGTCAACTCGACCTCCGGCCCGCGCGCATACACCGGTGTGCCCTCCACCAGCGCCGCCGTCGCCGGAGCCGGAACCGGCAGGACTCCATGCTCCATCTTCACCGTGCCGCTGCCCAGGTTCAGAGCCGACGAGTGTATCTCCTCCACGCCCAGCAGTTCGAAACCCACGCACGCGCCCACGATGTCGCAGATCGAATCGACCGCGCCCACCTCGTGGAAGTGAACCCGCTCGACCGGAACCTGGTGCACCCGCGCTTCGGCCTCGCCTAGCCTCTGGAACACGGCCGAGGCGTTCTGTTTCACCCGCGCCGTGAGCGCCGCCCGCTCGATCATCTCCAGGATGTGCGACAGGTGCCGGTGTGAATGTTCGTGCGGCGCCGTGACCTGGAACTTGGTGGCGCCGATCCCGCACCGCCGCGTCTTCTCGAACGCAAACGTCGCGCCCGTCCCCAGGCCTGTCAGAGCTTCCGCGAGCAGACCGGACGGAGCGCCGGCATCCGCCAGGGCGCCCACCAACATATCGCCGCTGATTCCAGAAAATGCGTCCAGGTAGCAGATCTTCATGCGATCCATTGCGGCAGCAGTTCGCCCGCGCGGCCCCGCAACGAGCGGTCCAGCCCGGACGAAAACGGCGTCGCCTCCCCCTGCCCGCGAAACGTAGGCACGCCGCTCTCGGCGGAAATGCCCGCGCCCGTCAGCACCACGACGGAAGAAGCGGCCTCGAGCCATGCGCGCGCCTGATTCACAGACTTTCATTATCAGCCACAAAGCCGTGCCAGGTTTTGTCGGATTATGTCTTGTACGCTGAGTCATGCAGCTTTCGTCGCATTGTTGGGCGGTCACGGGTCTGGCCTACCTGCCGCCCTGGGAGTTGAACGCCGGGTTCATCGCCGGCGACCACACGACGCTGGTGGTCGATACCGCCGCGAGCGCCCTCGCTGCGGCGACCATCCACGGCTACGCCACACTCGCCCGTCCCGGCAATCGCCTGCTCGTGATCAACACCGAGCGGCACTTCGACCACATCGGCGGCAACGCGTATTTCCGCGACCGCGGCGCGGAGATCCTGGGCCACCCAACCTGCGCCCGCACCGACGAGGAGTTCCGAGCCGAGTTCGCCGAGTTCAACGCCGCCATCACCGATCCGGTGCGGCGCGCGAGCGGCGAAGCCGAAGTGTTCTATCGCGGCACCAGCCTTGCCGTCCCCACCCGCTTCATCACCGAGGACACCACGCTCGACCTCGGCGGCCTCGAAGTGCGCGTGTTGCTCACGCCAGGCCACACGCCCGCCAACCTGGTGGTCTTTGTCCCGTCCGAAGCCGTGCTCTACAGCGGAGACTGCCTGGTCAACGGCTACATGCCCAACCTCGCCTGCGGCGCCGCGCCCGAGTGGCGCCAATGGCTGGACTCGCTCGCCCGCATCGAACGTCTTGCCCCCGCGACCGTCGTTCCCGGCCACGGCCCCGTAGCGGGCGGCGCCGAGGTCCGGGAGCTGATCGAGCATGTCCGAAGAGTGCTCAACGATGCCTTGGGCAGGGGCTAGGCCATCCATCCGCCCGCACGCGTCAGTCCCCCCCAGCACCGAGATGGTATGAGAATGCCGGTTCCTCCCGGCGGGATGCGTTAAGCTCCCGTTAGACGCACTCGATGAGGTGCAAAGGAAGGAACCGGTATGAAAAAGAA
>DATNLV010000206.1:0-10371 GCA_035602665.1 Bryobacteraceae bacterium
TCGCCGTAGCCGGTGCGCTCAATGCGCTTCAGAAATTGCTTCGGAATGATCTGGTCGGTATCCACGTTGTCGATGGGCAGCGGAACCAGCCGGCTCTCGAGTCGTGCGAAGGGCTTCATGCGAACCTCCTGGGATCGGTGACAACGCCCGTGACGGCCGATGCCGCCGCGGTCAGCGGACTGGCCAGAATCGTACGCCCGCCTTTGCCTTGCCGGCCTTCGAAATTGCGGTTCGACGTCGCGACGCCGTACTGCCCCGGCTCCAGCTGATCTCCGTTCATCGCCAGGCACATCGAACAGCCCGGCTCGCGCCACTCGGCCCCGGCCGCCAGGAAGATGACGTCCAGTCCCTCGGCCTCCGCCTGCCGCTTGGCGTCGTGCGATCCCGGAACCACCAGCACGCGCAGCCCCGGAGCAACGTGGCGTCCCTTGAGCACCGACGCCGCGGCCCGCAGATCGGAGATGCGGCCGTTGGTGCAACTCCCGATGAACACCACGTCGATGGCGTGGCCCGCGAGCGGCTTGCCCGGTTCCAGATTCATGTAACGCAGCGCCTTGGCCACCGATTCCCGCTCCCCTAGGTCGGCGATGCCCGCCGGATCGGGGACCAGGCCCGAAATCGGAATCCCCATGCCCGGGCTGGTGCCGAAAGTCACCATGGGCTCGAGCTCGGCGGCATCGATCGAGACCTGCTTGTCGTAGACTGCGGCCTCGTCGCTCGGCAACCGCCGCCAGCGCGCCAGCGCCCGGTCCCAATCTTCTCCCTGCGGAGCGAACTGCCGGCCGTACATGTATTCGTAGGTCGTATCGTCGGGCGCGATCATCCCCGCCCGCGCGCCGGCTTCGATCGACATGTTACAAATCGTCATCCGCTCTTCCATGGAGAGCGCGCGGATCGCCGGCCCGCAGTATTCGAAAATGCACCCCGTGCCGCCTCCGGTGCCGATCTTCGCGATCAGCGCCAGGATGATGTCCTTGGCCGTGACGCTGGGATGCAGCTGCCCGGTGACTTCGACGCGGTAGCTGCGCGACTTCTTCTGCAGCAGGCACTGCGTCGCCAGCACCTGCTCCACCTCGCTGGTGCCGATGCCGAAGGCCAGCGCGCCGAAAGCGCCGTGCGTGGCCGTGTGGCTGTCGCCGCAGACTAGCGTCATGCCCGGCTGTGTGAGCCCGAGCTCCGGCCCGATGATGTGTACGATCCCCTGCAGTTGGCTCGCCATGCTGTGGCAGGGAATGCCGAACTCGAGGCAGTTCGCCTCCAGTTGCGCCACCTGCCGCGCGGCGATCGGGTCGAGGATGGGCAGCGAGCGGTCCGTCGTCGGGACGCTGTGATCCGCCGTCGCGAAAGTGTGCTCCGGCCGCCGCACCGAAAGGCCGCGAGCGCGCAGGCCGTCGAACGCCTGCGGCGACGTCACTTCGTGCACCAGGTGCATGTCGATATACAGCAGCGCCGGAGCGCCCGGCTGTTCGCTGACGACGTGTGCACCCCAGACTTTGTCGATTATGGTAGATGGCATAAGGTTCAACCGCGAAGGACTACAGAGCTTCTATTATCGCGTCTCCAGTCTCACTGGTGGTGGCTGGCTTCCCGGCCGGCCGCAAATCGGCGGTGACGTGGCCGCTATTGAGCACCGCCTCGATGGCCGCATTCACCGCGCCTGCTTCGCCGATCGCGTCCCCTGTTTGCTGGCGTTATGCGATTCTCGCCGCCACCAGGTCGCCAACCTCGGATGTCGAATACCCCATCCGGCCGGCTGCGAGCGATTTCATCTTGTTGGCCGTGACAAACATGACCGATTCTTCGACCGCGGCCGCTGCTTTCTCTTCGCCGAGCGTTGCCAGCATCATCTGCATCGCACAGATGGCAGCCAGCGGATTGATGACACCCTGACCGGTGTACTTGGGTGCGCTCCCGCCGATGGGTTCGAACATGCTCACGCCTTCCGGGTTGAGGTTGCCGCCCGCGGCAATGCCCATTCCGCCCTGGATCATGGCGCCCAGATCCGTGATGATGTCGCCGAACATGTTTCCCGTGACGATCACATCGAACCACTCTGGATTCTTGACGAACCACATGCAGGTCGCATCCACGTGGTAGTACTCCCGGGCGATTTCCGGAAACTCCTTCTGCCCCATCTCGTGAAAGGCTCTTTCCCAGAGATCGTAAATAAACGTCAGGACGTTCGTCTTACCGCATAGCGCCAGGGTGTTTTTGTTTGACTTGCCCCGCGCTTTCTTGCCGTACTTCCGCGTATAGCTGAAGGCGTAGCGGAGGCAGCGATCAACCTGAAAGCGGTTGTACACCGCGGTTTGGACCGCAACTTCATGCGGAGTTCCCTTCATGGTGACGCCGCCGGTTCCCGTGTACGCGTCCCCCGTATTCTCCCGGACAACTACGAAATCGATGTCGCTTGGGCCTTTGTCCTTCAGGGGCGTGCTGACGCCGGGGAACAGTTTCACCGGCCTGAGGTTGATGTACTGGTCGAGGGCGAAACGGGCCTTGAGCAGAATTCCTTTCTCCAGAATGCCCGGAGGCACGTCGGGGTGTCCGATGGCTCCCAGAAGGATCGCATCGAACTTGCGCAATTCCTCGACCGCGCTATCCGGCAGCAACTCCCCGGTCCGCTTGTAACGCTCGCCGCCGAAGTCAAACTCAGTCAGCTCGACTTTGAAATCGAATTTCGCAGCCGCCGCTTTGAGAACCTTGACTGCTTCGGCTGTCACCTCTGGGCCAGTCCCGTCTCCGGCGATTACCGCAATCTTATGCATCTTCCAAACCTCCATGAATGGGCGTCACACCGCGGGCAAATGGCGGGCTCCGCAAGGATCACGCGCTTTTCGCGAGTCCCCAGAATACCAATACTCGGAGCCGACTGCTTCCCCGGGTAACTCTGCCTCTGCTGCCACGACGGGCGGTCAATCCCGACCGGCACGTCCCAAACGCCTGCCCGCTGAACGGGCGCCGGCGCGGTTACGCGCGGTTTGCGGCCAGGCATCCGAGTAATGTGCGTTAGCGGCGCCAGCACCGAACCGCAACCGTAAGGGAGCGGACCTGGCGCTTAGAGGCTGAAAGCTGACAGCTGAGAGCTGATAGCTGCGTGGCTCACCGCGCTTGCGCAGTGAGCACGCCGCGATTCTCGACCAGCTCGAGAATCTCCTCGTTCGTCACGCCCTTCTTGCCGTCCGCGATGGCGATGAATCGCTCGTAAATGGCGTGCAGCTCGTCTTTCGTGAGGTTGAAGCCCAGATCCTGGCAGCGCTTGTTCAGCGCGTGGTGCCCGCTGTGCTTGCCCAGAATCAGCTTGCTCTCGGGCACGCCCACCGACCGCGGGTCCATGATCTCGTACGTGGTGCGCTCTTTGAGGAAGCCGTCCTGGTGGATGCCCGCCTCGTGCGCGAACGCGTTCGATCCCACGATCGCCTTGTTCGGCTGCGGTCCGAACGCGATCATTTCGGTCAGAAGCTGGCTGGCCGGGTAGAGCTGTTCGCTCACGATGCCGGTCTGGAAAGGGAAACGGTCCGGGCGGGTTTTGAACACCATCACGGCCTCTTCGAGCGCGCAGTTGCCCGCCCGCTCGCCGATGCCGTTGATCGTGCACTCGATCTGCCGCGCGCCCCACTGCACGCCCGCCAGCGAGTTCGCGCTCGCCAGTCCCAGGTCGTTGTGGCAGTGTACGCTCACGATGGCCGCCTCGCCCAGCGCCTTCGCAATTCGTCCGATGAAGGGGCCGAACTCCTCCGGCACTGAGTAGCCCACCGTATCCGGCAGGTTCACCGTTCGCGCCCCGGCGGCGACCACGGCCTTCGAAATCTCTTCCAGAAAATCCGGATCGGTGCGCGTGGCGTCTTCCGCCGAAAATTCAACATCGTCCGCATAACGGCGTGAGAGCTCGACCGCGGTAACGGCCTGCTCCAGCACCTGCTGCTGTGTCTTGTGCAGCTTGTGCTTCAGGTGAATATCGCTGGTTGCGATAAACGTGTGAATGCGGGGACGTCGGGCATGTTCCAAAGCGCGGGCGGCCCGTTCCACATCGAGTGTGCAGGCTCTGGCGAGTGCCGCCACCTGCACCCAGGGGAACTCTCGAGCGATCGCTTCCACGGAGTCGAAATCGCCTTGTGAGGCGATGGGGAATCCGGCTTCGAGGATATCGACGCCCAACTCCACCAGCTTCCGAGCCATCCGGAGCTTCTCGTGCACGGTCATGCTGCATCCGGGCGACTGTTCGCCGTCCCGAAGTGTCGTATCGAAAATGTATACTCGATCGCTCATCTCAAATCCGCCCGCGCCTTGGGGGTTTATGCCTTTACGGAGCGGCCTGTTTCTCCGAGCCGAAAGGCTTATGAGCATTATGGCCTCCCCGGTTGGATTTTACAAATTTATAATCTTCTGGACAGGAATAAGCCACAGTGATAGGATAAGGGAAGCTAATGGAGGTGCCTCCAGGTATCAGCCATGGAACTCTACCTTCTCCAGACTTTTCTTACCGTTGCGAACGAGAAGAGCTTTTCCCGCGCCGGCGAGAAGCTGCTGCGCACGCAGCCCGCCGTCTCCCTGGCCATCCAGCGGCTCGAGAATGAGCTGGGCGAGAAGCTCATCGATCGCTCCGGCAAAGAGCTGCTCCTCACCGACGCCGGGCGCATCGTCACCGAATACGCGCGCCGCTTCGACAACCTGCGTCTGGACCTCGAAAACGCCCTGGCCGAACTGCGCGACAACGCCGCCGGCCGCCTCATCATCGGCGCCAACGAATCCACCACCCTCTACCTGCTTCATTACGTGGAGCGTTACCGGCACACTTACCCGAAGATCAAGGTGCAGGTTCGCCGCAGCCTGTCGAGCAAGATCCCCGCGCAGTTGATCGATGGCGACCTGGAGCTCGGCCTGATCAGCTACGACCCGGATGACGACCGCCTGGTGAGCACGGTGATCTACCGCGACCACCTGGCCTTCGTCGTCTCGCCCGAGCACCGCTTCGCCGGCCGGAAGTCGGTTTCGATCACGGAGCTGGGCATGGAGACCTTCATCGCGCACAACGTGATCTCGCCCTACCGCGAGGTGGTGTTGAAAGAATTCCAGCGGCGCAAAGTGACGCTCAACATGGATGTCGAGATGCCGACCGTGGAATCGATCCGCCGCCTGGTGCAGCGCAACGAGGGAGTGGCCTTCCTTCCGCGCATGTGCGTCGAGCAGGAACTAGGCCAGGGCCTGCTTTGCGAGGTGGACGTGGAGGAGATGCGGGTCGACCGCAACATCCGCCTGGCCTACCCCGCCAAGCGCGCGCTAAGCCACGCCGCCCGCGCGTTCCTCGAACTCGTGCGCAGCAACCCGCTGGGGTAGACGCTTGAGCACCGAACCGCGCGCGTCAGCAAGCGGACCGGCTGCCGCCCCTCGACAATGGGCTGGAGAATCACGAACAGACCCTCCTAAGTAAGCCGTCAGCGTTACCTCTGAACGTCGGAATCGCTCACTTCTACGCACGGCAGGCCTGATGTCCTGATATGAACAACCGACGGCAGGTCGGCGGACACGTGAGTCTCCGAGGTCATCGGGTGCTCAACGGTCCCTTCGCAGGGGCCGTCTGCTGGTATCTCGAATGAGCAGGTGACTTCAAGTTGGTGCTCCTGGTCCGAAGGCTGAAAGCGCCAGTGCCGGAGCGCCTCTAGGACGTAGGCCTCAAAGACGCGGTGAGCGCGGATGGTCTTGACCTCCGTCACTGCCCCATCCCGATTGATTGTGATACGGGTCAAAGTTCTGCCCATTATTCGTGCGTCTCTGGCCAGCCGAGGATAGGCGGGGGCAACGAACGTAATCACGGCTGGAATCGGGTCCGCGGCAGTCGCTGGGGACTGCGGCAATAGGCTAGAGTCACCCGCCAGAATGAGCAGGACAATACGCATGATAATCGACATGACTACAGCTTACTGCCGACTCGGCTGAGCCGCCGCGCTGCCGCTAGAACGAATCGCTTGAACTTCAAGATCGACGAGAACCTGCCCGCGGAGTGTGCAACCCTGCTGCTGGCGGGGCGAGTCTTGATCACCTTGGACCTGGATTATCCGGGCGTACCCTCCGGCAATCCGGCTGATAGCTGACAGCTGATGGCTGACAGCTGCCGTCCGGCGAATGCCGGACGGCCAACTACTCGTTGCCGCCCCGAGCCAGCAGCGTCATGCGCGCCGCACCCAGCAGCCGGGCGTCTTCACCCAGCGGTCCCAGCTCGATGCGGACCTGGCTGGCGGCGAGCGGCTGCACCCACTCCAGCACCTCCCGCCGCAGCGGTTCCAAAAGGAACTCGCTGGCATCGAAAAGGCTGCCTCCGAGCACTACCATCTCCGGGTTGAGCACGTTGATCAGATTGGCGATGCCCATGGCCAGGTAGCGGGCGGTCTCTTCGAGGACCCGCACCGCAACTATGTCGCCGCGGCGGGCCGCCTCAATCACAATGTCGGTCGAGACCGGGCGCGCCCCGGCCAGGCCGCCCATCACGGTCGCTTCGCCCGCGGCAATGCGCGCCGCGGCGCGCCGTCCCACCGCGGCCGCCGACGCTTCGGCCCCCAGGCATCCCACCTGGCTGTAGAGACCGTTCTTGCGCGGGTCGACAGCCAGCCTCCGGCCGCTCCCGCCAGATCGCCCGCGCCGTGCAGCAGCCATCCCGAACTGATAATGCCCGCGCCAATTTCGTCGCCCGCCGAGAAGTACACAACGTCGGAGAGCCCCCGCGCGGCGCCCATCCACTGCTCTCCCAGCGCGGAGGTCGCGTAGTGGTTGTCAACTAGCGCGGGCTGCGGCAGCCTGTTCTCGATCTCGTGCCACAGCGGAACTTCCTCCCAATCCCATAGCGCCGGCGCCAGCGCGTTGCCGGTCGACGCGTGATAGACACCCGGAATCGAGATGCCAACGCCTCCGACATCGGCCAGATCCACGGCGGATTCGGCCACCACCGCTTCCACCACCGCGACCATCTGCTGAACGGAGTCCTGGAAACTCACCTTGCGGAACGGTTGCCTGCTCCGGTGAACAATCGTGCCGCCACCGTCGACCACGGCCGCGGCGATCCTAGTCCCGCTGAGATCCAGACTGATTACGAGGCTTTCGCCCATTTGGGGCCAATATACACTAACCCGCGTTTGTGCGCTGAGACTCGGCAAAATTCATCCGTAGCCCGGTCCGCTCCTGGGGTATTTGCCCCAAGTCTGCCCGGTCCGGCCCATGCCAGCTACGTAGAATCAATCACATCCGCACAGACTCGCTTTGGACCCGGGATTGCTTTTTCACGGGCATGCGTGATTTCAGTCAGGCTCCGTTCCTGGTGATCTGGGAAGTGACGCGGGCCTGCGATCTGGCCTGCCTCCACTGCCGTGCCTCGGCCGACCCTTATCGCCATCCGCTCGAACTCAGCACCGAGGAAGGCTTCCGCCTCCTCGACACCGTGCGCGAGTTCGGCGATCCCATCATGATTTTCACGGGTGGCGATCCCCTCAAACGCGCCGACCTGTTCCCGCTGCTGGAACACAGCGTCAGCCTCGGCCTGCGCACCACGGTTTCGCCCAGCCCCACGCCGCTGCTCAACCGCGAGGCCATCGCCGGATTCAAGAGCGCCGGCGTCGCGCGCATTTCCATCAGCGTGGACGGATGGGACGCCGCCTCGCACGACGATTTCCGCCAGGTCCCCGGCTCCTTCGACCGCGCCATGCTGGCCCTCGAAGAGGCCCAGCGCATCGGCCTCTCCACGCAGATCAACACCACCGTCAGCCGGCACAACTGGAAACATCTCGAAGAGATCGCCGACATGGTGGACCGCCTCGGCTGCGACATGTGGGACATCTTCTTCCTCGTCCCCACCGGCCGCGGCGCCTCGCAAGCCGAGCTCAACGGCACCGAGTTCGAGGAAGTCTTCGCGTTCATGTACGACCGCTCGAAGAAATCCCGCGCCGTCATCAAGACCACCGAAGCCATGCACTATCGCCGCTACCTGATGCAGCGCCGCAAGGAAGAAGTCAGCGCCGCCGTCAAGGGCCATCCCGGCGACAACCCGCTCAACAAGATGGCCGGCATCAACAGCGGCCGCGGCTTCGTCTTCATCTCCCGCACCGGCGAAATCTACCCCAGCGGGTTCCTGCCTATCTCCTCCGGCAACGTGCGCCGCAATTCATTGGTGGATGTCTACCAGAACGCCGCGCTGTTCCAGGTCCTCCGCGACAGCTCGCTGCTCAAGGGTAAGTGCGGCCTCTGCCAGTACCGCAACCTCTGCGGCGGCTCCCGCTCCCGCGCCTTCGCCCTCACCGGCGACTACCTCGCCGCCGAAGCCCGCTGCATCCACCAGCCGGAGACGACGGCCGCGGTCTAGGGCGCGAAATACCCGTTGATGTCCAGGATCACCTGCGTCCGGTCCGTGACGAAGACGCTGATTGCTCCATTCGTCCCCGCCGGAACGATCGCCGCGTTTGCCACCACCGCCCCGTCGAACGAGTTCAACGTGGAAACGAATGGTTGCGCCGAGCCCGCCGGCCACGCCGTCAGATAGGACAGTATCGCGTCGGGCACCACCGTGACATTCATCGAATAGGCCGCCGCCGTCGCCGGAACGCCGCACGCGCTCGCCGGAATCGTGAACGACCGCATCGTCCGGGCCTCCATCTCCGGGCCCCCGAACGGCCCGACCGCACCCCGCGTGTCCGCTACCCGGCACGGCGCCACAGGGTAGAACGACAGCGCGCCCGGCAGGCCCGGCTGGCCGAAATAGCCGTTGATGTCCAGGATCACGTTGCTCGGGTCTGAGACGAAGACCGAGACCGATTCATTGGTGCCCGCGGGAACCAGCGCGGCGTTCGCCACCACTTTCCCGGTCCAGGAGTTCAGCGTCGAGACCAACGGCTGCGCCCCTCCGGTCGGCCACGTCGTCAAATAGCCGAGGTACCCGGCGGGCACCGCCGTGACGTTCAGCGAGTAGGCCCTCGCCGTGGCGGGAGTGCCGCACGGGCCGAGCGGAACTGGGAAGCCCCGAGTCTCGCCTTTGTACATCGCCGGCCCGCCAAACTGGCCGGTGGGACCGCGTGTGTCGGCGACGCGGCACGGCGCGGCGGGATAGAGGGAATAGGAGCCCGCGCCGCTGGATGCATCGAAGTAGCCGTCGATGTCCAGGATGACATCGGTAGGATTCGTGACGTAGACGCTCACCGCCCCGCCCGAGCCCGCGGGTACGATCGCGGCATTTGCCACCACCGTGCCGCCAAAGGAATTCAAGGTGGAAACCAGCGGCCGCGCCTGCCCCTCGGGCCACAACGTCAGGTAGCTGAGCGCACCTCGGGGCACCACCGTCACGTTCAACGAATACGCCTGGGCCGTGTCGGGGATGCCGCATCCGCTCTGCGGAATCGCAAAGGACCGTGTGGAATCGGCCGTCATCGCCGGCCCGCCAAACGGCCCGAAGGTGTTGCGCGTGTCCACCACCCGGCATGGAGTCACCGGCACGAAAAGCAAAGGCGACCCGGGCGCAGTCGCTCGCGGTGTCGCGGTGGCTTCGTTCGAAAGCGCGCTCGCGCCGCCGGCGTTTACCGCCGACACTTTGTAGTAATACGGCGTGCCATTGGCGAGGCCGGTGGCGGTGTAACTCGCGGTGGTTAGCCCGGAAGCAATAGGCACAACATTTTCTCCGCCCGCTGTAACTCCACCATAGACATCGTAGTAAGTGGCGCCGGCGCTGGTGCTCCACGCCAGGCTCACCTGGCCGTTGCCCGCTGCCGCGCTAAGGCTCGTGGGCGCCGGGGGCAAGGTCCCGTTGAAGCCGGAAAGCAAAAGCGGATAAGCGTTGACGGTTATCGTGGACCCCTGAATCGCCGTCGAGCCGTTGAAGATGTCCAGAGCGGTCGCCGCCTGCAATGAAGAGGGAATAGCGAATGACGCGCTGGCCGAGGGATTCCAGACGATCATCGCGGGAGCGCCGCCGGCCAGTGTAATGCTCATCTGCCACGTCCCGGCCCCGTCGATCGAGACCCCGGTCAGCGAAGCGCCGGTCAGCCAGCGCTGCACAACGCCGAAAGCCACACCGGCCTTGGTGAGCTGGCGCGGATCGTTTTCCTCGGTGGCGGCGCAAAACGTGGAGCCCTTGCTCCAGGTGTACCAGTCGTAGCGTGCCGATCCGTAGGCCAGATCGACCAGGTAGCGGCGCACAATGTAGGCCGCGCCCTGCAGTTCGGAGACGGTCTGATCGCCGGAAGCGCCTTCGGTGTCCCAGAAGGGCATATTAGAGACGCCGTTCTTGGCCATGACCAGGCGCACGTTCGCGATGGAGGGGCCGATGGTTTCGGGTGCCAGGAGGTAAGTGTAGAAGTGAAACGGAATGACGTCGATGTACCCGACGATGCCCCCCTG
>DATNLV010000211.1:0-4486 GCA_035602665.1 Bryobacteraceae bacterium
GGGTGTCAGCAGCTCCCGGCAGGACTCCACGGAAGCCCCAGCCTTGCGCCGACAGCTCGTGGGCGGCTAGCCCGGCCTGCTTATCCTCGGCTGGCCAGCATAGCCCTCGCCGGAAAAACGAGTGGCATTGGGCTTCAGCCCGCGCGGAACTTCAGTTCCGCCACGCTCCGGCTGCCCTTCCCCACCGTGCCCCCGCTACCCCTCCCCACCGTCCCTCCCGCCCCTTTTGCTGCTAGCTTAAAAGTTGGCGGAGCCTTATGAACATTCAATTCGATCCAACCAACCTCTCGGCCGAAATGGTGGGCGAGCACGGCCTCACCCGCTCGGAAGTCAAGGACCATTTCGCAAAAGCGATCGAGGCCCGCAAGGGCTTCCGGAAGATCAGCGATGCCGGGAAGGTAGGCTTCCCGGGTCTGCCGTCTGACACCCGGACCGCGAAGGACATCCTGAAGTTCGCGGCCGAGGTGCGCGGCTCTTACGAAACGGTCTGCGTGGTGGGGATCGGCGGCAGTGCGCTGGGCGCCTGGGCCATCGATAACGCCATGCGTGGCCCGCATCCGGTGCAGCCCGCGTTTTCAAAGAAGAACCCGCGGCTGGTGATTCTGGACAACATCGATCCTTCGTTCGTCGAGGATGCGCTAGAGTCCATGGATCCCAAAAAGACCCTCACGGTGGTCATCGCCAAATCGGGAGCCACCGCGGAGACGGTCGGCACGTTCCTGCTGGTGCGCGATTGGATGGGGAAGAAACTGGGCCGCAAGGCGAACCAGCGCATCGTGGCCGTCACGTCGGCGGGAAAGGGCGACCTGGCCAAGCTGGCGGCGCGGGAGAAGTATCGCACCTTCGAGATCCCGGCCAACGTCGGAGGCCGTTTCAGCGTGCTCACGCCGGTGGGCATGGTCCCGGCGGCGCTGATCGGCATCGATATCCGCAAGATTCTGAAGGGCGCCGCCCAAATGACCGAGACCTGCTGGTCGGACGACCTGGCCGGCAACATCGCCTTGCGCGCCGCGCTGTATCAGTGGCTGATCTGGAACCGCAAGAACAAACCCGTTCAGGTCGCGTTCCCCTATTCGAACCGGCTGTGGGGCACGGCATTCTGGTTCCGCCAGCTCTGGGCCGAGTCGCTGGGGAAAGCGAAGTTGCGCACCGGAGAGGTGGTGAACGTCGGCCAGACCCCCGTGGCTGCCCTGGGCGCCACCGATCAACATTCGCAAGTGCAGCTCTATATCGAAGGGCCGAATGACAAGACGTTCACCTTCTGGGCCGTCCAGAAGCACGGCAGCCCCGGCCGCATCCCCAAGACAAAGCTGGGCTTGGAGGCCTTCGACTATCTGGCCGGCCAGGACCTGGCCAAGCTGATCGACGCCGAATGCCGCGCCACCGCCGCGGCGCTGACCGAAGCGGGCCACCCCAACTGCACCTTCACCCTCGAGAAAGTGGACGAAGAGCACCTCGGCGCTTTCTTCCAGTTGCTGGAGTTCCAGACCGCATTTGTGGGCGAGATGCTCGGCATCGACGCCTTCGACCAGCCCGGAGTCGAGGCCGGCAAGAAATTCACTTTCGGCCTCATGGGCCGCGCCGGTTTCGAAAGCTACCGCGAGCGCTTCGACGCCTACGAGAAGCGCCGGGCCAAAGTGGGATAGAAACGGGTCGCCTGCCGTTTGCGTTTCCTGCCTGGCTGACCGCTGACAGCTGATAGCTGGGGCGCGCCTCCGGCGCGCCCCTTGCTTTTCAGCCCCGTTTGTCCGATAAAAGAGCTTGGCGTAGAGCGCAGCCCAGGCCGGTTGTGTACGCCAACGGGCGCTCAGGGTCGAGCCCGAGTGGGGCATTTCACCCAGGCGCAAGTCGCAGTCCGACTGTAAGTTATAGTTTTACAACAGGTTGGTTTTGGCACGCGGTATGCACCCGTTTCACGGTTACATCCGTGGCCGAACGAACAAGGAGTCGCTATGGAAACGACCCTGCCTGCTGTCGGCGCGCGAGCGACGTTCGATGTTCACGCGCTGGCATCTCTGATTTCCCTCCTCAAAAACCAGGGCTACCAGGTGGTGGGCCCCACCGTCAGAGACGGCGCCGTCACGTGCGACGTCATTGAAGGAGTCGAGGACCTTCCCGGCGGCTGGGGAGACGATCAGTCCGCCGGCCGTTACCGGCTGAAGAAGCGCGGCGACGCGGCGCTGTTCGGCCACAACCTGGGACCGCAGGGCCCGAAGCGGTACCTGCACCCTCCCGAGCTCCTGATGTTCGAAGGGACCAGGGACGACGGGGCGTTCCGCATCCTCGGCAACCCGCCCGAACCGGCCAAGCGGGCCTTCCTCGGCGTCCGGCCCTGCGAGTTGGCGGCCATCGCCTGCCTCGATCGCGTTTTGGAGAACGACCGATATGTCGATCCCGCCTACCACGACCGGCGCCACAACGCTCTCGTCATCGCGGTCAACTGCACCCAGGCCGCCGGCACCTGCTTCTGCACGTCGATGGGAACCGGCCCCCGCGCCCAGTCCGGCTTCGACCTGGCCCTGACCGAACTGGCCGATCGCGCCCTGTTCGTCGCCGAGGTGGGCAGCGATGATGGCGCGGAGTTGCTGGGCCAGATCCAGCACCGCGAACCGACCGCCGACGAGACCGCCGCCGCCGATGCCCTGGTGGAACAGACCGCTCGCGGCATCGGGCGCCAGCTCGACACCACCGGCCTCAAAGAGCTGCTCACGGATAGTTTCGATAGCCCCCGCTGGGACGAAGTGGCCCAGCGGTGTTTGAGTTGCGCCAACTGCACGCTCGTCTGCCCCACCTGCTTCTGCACCACGGTCGAGGATCTGACCGACGTGGCCGGCCAGGACGCCGAGCGTTGGCGTAAATGGGATTCCTGCTTTACCGACAGCTTTTCGTACATCCACGGAGGCAGCGTGCGCCTGTCGGTCAAGTCGCGCTACCGCCAGTGGCTCACGCACAAGCTGGCGTACTGGGTGGATCAGTTCGGAACGTTCGGCTGCGTAGGATGCGGACGCTGCATCACCTGGTGCCCGGGAAAGATAGACATCACCGAAGAGGTGGCCGCCATCCGTGTGGGGCAGGCGTCCACGCCTGCGCGGGACGTCCACGTCCCGCCAGTTGCTTTTTCTTAGGAGGTCGACCGATGGATAGGGCAAAGTTGATCGAGGTTCTCCGGGATCATCCCTTCCTTCAGGGGATGAAGCCCGACCACGTCTCCAAAATGGCGGACCTGGCTCAAGAAGTTCAAATCGGCAGGGACCAGATGATCTTCCGCCAGGGCGACGAATCGGGGCTGTTCTACCTGATCCTCTCGGGCAAGGTGGCGCTCGAGGCCACCGGGCCGGGGCGCATCCTGCGGGTGCAGACCGTGGGCGCGGGCGAGGAGCTGGGCTGGTCGTCGGCCCTGTCCGAAGGCGGAAAGAACTTCCAGGCGCGCGTGCTCGAGCCGGTGCACGTGCTGACCTTCGACGGAGCGAAGCTGCGCCAGGCCTTCCAGGAGGATCCGGTCTTCGGCTACCAGTTCCTGCAGCGGCTGGTGCAGGTGGTGGCGAGGCGGTTGCAAGCGACGCGCGTGCAGTTGCTCGACCTGTACGCGCCGGTGCACGGAGGGTCGAAGCTCATATGAGTGTAGCCGCCGTCCAATTCGCGCCCCCCATGCCTCCGCCGGCGATGACCATGGCGCGGGTGGCGACTGTGGTCAAGGAGACTTACGACACCTTCACTCTGACGCTCGAGCCGGGCGACGGAGAACCGCTGCCGGGGTTCGCGCCAGGCCAGTTCAGCATGCTGTACGTCTTCGGAGTCGGAGAGCTGCCCATCTCGATCAGCGGCGACCCGAACGAATCCGGACGGCTCTACTACACCGTACGCTCGGTGGGCAAGGCCACGCACGCGCTGGTGAACCTGAAACCGGGACAGGCGGTCGGGGTGCGCGGGCCGTTCGGAACCAGCTGGCCGGTCGAGGCCGCGCGCGGCCGCGACGTGCTGATCGTGGCCGGCGGCATCGGTCTGGCGCCGCTCAGGCCGGCGATCCACGAGGTGCTGCGGCATCGCGACGATTACGTGCGCCTGATCGTGCTGTACGGGGCTCGCAGCCCGCGCGACCTGCTCTACAAGAAGCAGCTCGCCGATTGGGGACGCCTCTCGGACACCCAGGTGCTGAGCACGGTCGACTACGGTGGCGTCAACTGGCGCGGCTACGTGGGAGTGGTGACCACTCTGTTCCGCTACGTGCGGCTGCACCCGGCCGGCACTACGGCCATGATCTGCGGGCCTGAGATCATGATGCAGTTCGTGGTCCGCGAGATCGAGAAGCGCGGCATCGGCCGCTCGCAGATCTACCTTTCCATGGAGCGGAACATGAAGTGCGCGGTCGGGGCTTGCGGCCACTGCCAGCTCGGCCCCTACTTCGTCTGCAAAGACGGACCCATCTTCACCTACGAGAAGATGCGGCCCTGGCTGGAGAAGCATGAGCTGTAACCCCCAGCACCGA
>DATNLV010000218.1:0-6719 GCA_035602665.1 Bryobacteraceae bacterium
TGGTGCCGGGAGAGGGGGTCGAACCCTCATGCTCAGTGAAGAGCGCCGGATTTTGAGTCCGGTACGTCTGCCAATTCCGTCATCCCGGCGCAGGCGGTTTCATTGGCTATCGTAGCACGCGTCGAGTACAATCTCATCATGCGTGAAATCGCTGCGGCACTAGCGGGTGTAATCGACCGGACCGCCCCCACCCTTCGACAAATCAGCGATGGCGACGCCAGCGCTGCCGTGCTCTCCGGCGGCTGGTCCAGGAAGCAGCTGATCGGCCATCTGATCGATTCGGCCGCCAACAACCACCAGCGCTTTGTGCGCGCGGCCCTGGCCGGATCCCTGGTCTGGCCCGGCTACGACCAGGACGGCTGCGTCAAACTCCAGGCCTTCCAGGAAGCCCCCTGGCCCATGCTACTGGACGTCTGGGAATCAATGAACCGCCTCCTGGTGCATGTCCTCGCCAACCTTCCCCCCGCCGCCGCCACCGCCCCCTGCCAAATCGAAGACCACGCCCCCATCCCGCTAGCGGAACTAGCCCAGCAGTACGTCACCCACCTGCGCCACCACCTCGACCAACTCTCCTGACTCCTGTCTCCTGACTCCTGTCTCCTGCTTTCCCGCTACTCAGGACCCCTGACTCCCGTCTCCTGATTCCTGCCTGCGATCTGCCGTTTCCACGCCTCCAGAATCGCCACCGTAGCGGTCGCCCCGATCCGCGAACACCCCACCTTGTACACCTCCAGCGCGCCCTCCAGCGTCCGCACGCCGCCCGCCGCCTTGATGCGCACATTCGGCCCCGAGTGCGCCCGCATCAGCTTCAAATCCTCGATCGTCGCGCCCGATGGAGCATACCCCGTCGACGTCTTGACAAAATCCGCCCCCGCGTTCGTCGCAATGCGGCACGCGATGATCTTCAGCTCATCGGTGAGGTAGGCGTTCTCGAGGATCACCTTCAGCAGCGCCCCGCCTTCATGGCACGCCGCGGCCGCCTGCGTCAGCTCGGTCTCGACGTATTCGAACTGCCGCGAAATCAGCCGCCCGATGTTGAGCACCATGTCCACCTCGCAGGCGCCCCGCCGCAACAGATCGCGGACTTCGTAAATCTTCGTGGACGTGGTGGCCGATCCGTGCGGGAACCCCGCCACGGTGCTCACCCCGATCCCGCTGCCTTCCATCGCCCGCACCGCCGTATCCACGTCACACGGCCGCACCGTCACGGTCGCCACATTGTACTCGCGAGCCACCCGGCAGCCCTCCACAACCTGCGCATCCGGCAGCTCCGGCCGCAGCAGCGAGTGGTCGATCAACTTCGCCAGATCCGCAAGAGTCACCAACGGCGGCCGTGTCTGTTCCGTACTCATCCTTCCTCCATCCACCATCGACCATCCACCATTCCGTTCTACTTCCTCTTGTGTGCGGGCGCCGCGCCGCTGACCGTCAGCCCCATGCTCGCCAGCTGCGCCTTGGCCTTCGCCGCCAGGTCCGATCGCGGATTGCGGTTGTACACCGCGCGAAACTCGTTCGCGGCCTTGGTGCGCTCGCCCATCTGGAACAGCGTCCGCCCCTTCATGTACATCGCATCCAGCGTCTTGTTGTTGTCCGGGAACCGCTCCAGCACCGCATCGAACGCCTGCAACGCGTTCTCGTAATCCTTCCGCGTGTAATAGATCTCGCCGACATAATACTGCGCGTTGGGCGCCATCTCGGAAGTGGAGTAGAACTTCAGATAGTCCATGTACTCCTGCTGCGCGATGTCGTAGTTGCCGCTGTCCTTGTCGCGCATGGCGTTGGAGTACAGCGCCTCGGAAGTCACGCCCGCCGGAGGACCGCCCGCGGCGCCCGTCGCACCGCCCCCTGCCGGAGCCGGCGGAGCGGGCGGCGCCGAGATCACCTTCACCGTATTGTTCAAATCGATCAAGCCCTGCTGAAGCTTCGCCAGCTTCGCGCTCACATCGTCCAGCGACACCCGCATGGCCTGAAACTCGCCCGCCATCGAATCCACCTTCGTCCCCACCGCCGCCACCGGGCTCGACATGCTCTTGTCCAGCAGCGCGATGTTGGTGTTCACTTTATTGATGGTGTCGATCGCCTGCTGTAGCAGGGCCGTGATCTTGCCCATGTTCTCGCTGTCGGACTGTTGCAGCCCGCGCACCTGGTCCTGGAGCGCCGCCACGTCGCGCTGCAAGTCGATAAGGTCTCTCTTCTGAGCGAAGGCCAAGCCCGGAAGCAGGCTGAACGCGAGAAGGCCAATCGGCAAGCAACGCCGCAAGAAACGCATTTGGAGATCCTCCTACACAAAAATGGCAGATCGCGAAGCACGCGTCCGGCGCGCTCCGCGACCTGCGCACGATTCCCGTCGGGCGGAGCCGCGGGGCGGACCCGCCCATCACGTCTAGTGTAATGCGGCGCAAGTTCCGTCGGGTATCGGGCTGGTCACAAACCCAGTGTCCCACCCTGCCCGCGGATCGGGCGCCGCACCCGACCAGTCTATTGAGCCGCCGCGAAATGGTCGTGGCGGTTCTTCTGGTAGCACTCCTCGTTGGCGTCGGTGCACACCGGCCGTTCCTTGCCGTAGCTCACCGTCTTCAGTTTATCGGCGGGAACGCCCAACTGCACCAGAAAGTCCTTCGCGGCCGTCGCACGGCGATCGCCCAGGCCGATGTTGTACTCGGCCGATCCACGCTCGTCGCAATTGCCTTCGATCTGCACGACCGCATCCGGGATCTCCGTGAAGATCGACTTCAGCGCCTCGGCATCGTGCGTCAGAGTGGCCCTGGCATCGTCGCGGATGTCGCTCTTGTCGTAATCGAAGAGCGCGTCCTGCACCTCGGTCGAAAGCAACTCGCTCAGCGTCTTCTTGGGCACCGGCGTTGGCGTGGGCGGTGGAGGCGGCGGCGCGGTCACGTTCACCGTCGCGGTGGCCGTATCGCTCCCTCCCGGTCCGCTGGCCGTCAAAGTGTACGTCGTCGTGTCGGTCGGCGAAACCTGCCGCTCGCCGCGGGCCGTCACGGTCCCGATCCCCGGCGCGATCGAAATATCGGTAGCATCGCTCACCGACCACCGCAGCGTGGCGGACTGGCCGCGCTCGATCGTCCCCGGCTCCGCCGAGAACTGCAGGGCGGGCTTGGGCGGTGGCGGCGTCGGCGTCGGCGTCGCTGCCAGCGGCGGCGGGGGCGGCGGCGGCGGTACCTTCTTCTTGCAGCCGGCCGCGAACAGAATCAGAGAGACGGACAACAACAAAGCACTGATCTTGGGCTTAGTCATCCTGAACTGCCTCCTCGAAGTCGATCTCATTATTCTCCATTCCTACTTACTCCACACAGGCTGCGTATTGATGCCCTGCGTGGTTAGTTGTTTGAGCTGATTCCCGTCCGCCAGCATGGTCCAGATCTGCTCGGACCCGCTGCGGTTGGACGAGAAAACTATGTGGCGCCCGTCCGGCGCCCAACTCGGGTGTTCGTTACGCCCCGCGTCGTGCGTCAGTTGCGTGTATGCCCGAGTCGCGACGTCCATGACGAAAACGTTGTAGTGGCCCGGTGCGTATCCCCTGGTCCATGCGAACGCGATGTGCTGCCCGTCGGGGTCCCACGCCGGATTCACCGCCTCGCCCGTCCCGTCCGTCAGCAACTGCACATCGGTTCCTTCCGCGCTCATCCGGTAGATCTGCGGCATTCCCCCGCGGTCCGATATGAACACGATCTGCGTGCCCGTCTTCGGATTCACCTTCGGCTCCATATCGATGGAACGCGAGTTAGTCACCCGGCGCATTCCGCTTCCGTCCAGATTCGCGATGTAAATCTGAGCCCAGCCCGTGACAGAAGAAGCAAACAGGATCTGCTTCCCGTCCGGGGTGAATTCCGGTGTCGCTGTTAGCGATGAAACTTCATTATAGAAAGGCAGTCGCCTCCCTGTCTCAAGCGAGAAAACCTGGATCGCCGGATTTCCGTGCGCGAAACTGCAAAACGCCACCCGCGCCCCATCCGGAGAAACTGCCGGCATGATCGACAGCGACTTATAGAACGTGACCTGCTTCAGGTTCGAACCATCGGCGTCCACCCCCCAGATCTCTTTCACGCCCCGGCTGCGCTCGCTCGTGAAGTAGATCTTCGTGTTCCACAAACTCGGGCTGCCGAACTGCTGCAGGATATCCGCCGCGAACTCGTGCGCCACCTTGCGCGCGCCGTCTTCTCCCAGCGGCTCGAGATACGTCTTCCCGAAAATCTGCGCGCCCCCGAGCGGCCTGCCGGTGTTGTAGAACCACCCGCGCAAGACGAACTGTCCCGCCTCCACGCCCGAGTAGCCGAAAGCCAGATACCCCGCGCTCACCGGCGGCGATGCCCAGTCCGAAAGCTGGAGGCCCCCTCCGTTCGGACGCACGTTCCCCGTTGAGGCGGACGCCGCCTGCTCCGGCCGGAAGTCCCGAGGCTGTTGCGGCACCTGCAGCCAGTACAGGCTCTTTGGAGCCAGGTTGAAAAGCCCAGCCGCGTCCAGGTCGCCCCACAGTGTCTGGTTGAAGGCGCCCATATACTGCTGCGCCTCGCCCGATCCGCGCAGGTCCGGCACCGCCAGCACGGCGCGCTCTCCCTTGCTGATCTTGATGATCTCGCGCTCCTGCGCGACGACGCCCGCCACCGCCGCGGCGGCGCACAGAACCACGGTCCAAACAGTTTGTTTTCTCATCGCTTCAATGTGAACCAAATCTCGATGCCGGCGCTCGAGCGCTCGTATGCTTGGGGAAGCGGCGGGAACGGGCCCGCCTCATAAATGGCTCGCTGCGCCGAGTAATCCAGCGCACGGTTGCCGCTGCTCTGCAGGATACGCACGTTAGTAACAGAGCCGCTTTTCTGTATGTCGAAGGTGACGATCGCGGTAGGCGCGGTCGTGATGCGCGGGTCGATTTCGTCGGTGCGCCACTTCTGGGCCACGCGTTGCTCGATCATGTCGCGATAAGCCCCGAAACGGTACCCGAAGGCGCCTGCATTCCCCTGAACGGTACCGCCGCTCCCGGTCTGTGCGCCGTACATCGGCGACGTCATCGCCTGGCCCGAGTGGCTGTAGAGCTGGTTCGGCCGGTCCGGCGTCGCCCGGTATGGCGAGTATTGCTGCGTGCGCGTGTAAGTCGGCTTTCGAGGAGCGTTGCGCGCCGGAAGCGGCAAGGCGTCGGGATCGATCTCCGGTTCTTTCGGCTCGGGCTTCGCCACCGGCTTGGGTGGCAAAGGCACCCGCGAGTGTGTCTCGTTGGCCAGCGGATTGGTTTCGCCGGAGCGGCCGGGCAGCGGGATCTGCTTCACGGCGTTGACTGCCACCGCGCCACCGAGCGACTGCGGGTTGCCCCACTGCAGCCCACCGTGCGCGCCCAGCGACGCATAAATCGCGATCGACGCGAAGAACAAAACATGCACCCCGGTCGAGAACGCAAAGAATTTGCTCAACCCGTCGTGCTGTTCGAGAGTGTCGACGCGGCCAGACATGTTCAGCGCCGCCCACCGCCCTTGCCGGTTTCATCCACCGGTTGCGTGACCACGTTGATCTGCATGTGCGCCTGGTTGAGCGCGCTCACCACCTGCGCCATCACGTCCCAGATGGCGTCCTTGTCAGCCCGCACATACACCCCGGTAACATTGCCGAACCGCTGCTTCACCGCGGCGCCCACCTCGTTGATATTGACTTCCTTATCGTTGAGAAACAGGTAGCCCTCTTTTGTAATCGTGATGACCGGCAGCTCCTTGGCCGTGTCCCGAACCTGGTTCACCTTCGGCACATCTACTTCCATGCCGAACTCCATCACGTGCGCCGTCAGCATGAAAATCACCAGCAAGACCATGACCACATCCACCAGCGGGACAATGTTCATCTCCGCCAGCGAGTTCATTCCGCGGAACCGGCTCCTCCGGCCCGAGCCCCCGTTGCCGCCCATCGAGAAGGCCATCGCTTATCCCTCGAAGTTCCTTTCCGAGAGGTTCAGGAACTCCAGGCAGAAATCTTCCATGCGCGCGCCGATCTCGCGAATCACGGTCCCGTAGTAGTTATAGAAAATGGCCGCCGGAATGGCCGCCGCCAGGCCCATGGCCGTCGCCACCAGCGCTTCGGAAATGCCCTGAGCGACGGCGCGCAGGCTCGCGCTGCCCGCCAGTCCCAGCCCCTGGAACGCGTCGATGATCCCCCACACCGTGCCGAAAAGCCCGATAAAAGGACTCACGGTGGCCGTCGTCGCCAGCCAGTTCATGTTGCGCTCCAGCTTCGCGACTTCCTCGCTGACCCCGAGCTGCAAGGAACGCTCCAGAGCCACCTGGTTCGTCACGCTCCCCCGTGCCTTGATCTGGTGCGACACCTCGTCGTACCCGAAATCGAAAACGGTAGCCAGCGGGCAAGGCCGGAACTGCTCGCTCACCACCGCCACCGCCTGAAGCCCGGACGCCTTCCGGAACGCCCGCAAAAATCGCCCGTTCCCCGCCCGCGCCTTCCCGAAGCTCAACCACTTGGAAAAAACGACGGCCCAGGACACGATGGAGAACACCCCCAGCAGCCCGAACACCGCCATCTGCAGCGGCTTGGCGCGGCTAACCATATCCAGAATGCTGTACTGCAACAAAAGCGCAGCGGGCGTTGAGAACAGATTCAAACCAGCTCCTCCCTGATTCCCTATCATAGCGGTCTTTGTGGCGCAGGCACTCCTGCCTGCCGCCTCGACACTCATGTCGAGGCCCGTGCCGCGCCCCCAGCACCGA
>DATNLV010000229.1:0-14060 GCA_035602665.1 Bryobacteraceae bacterium
GGCGCCACGTTTACGCGGATTTCAGGAGGGCCGGCCGCAGAGGGCTCCCCATGCGGAGCGGCGGCGCGTTACGCCGGATCACGGTCGGCTCGGTGCGGATGGCGCCGTGAAAGTACTCGTCCAGCGGAAACAGACCATACGGCTCCAGTTCGCGGAAGACGCGGCCGAGGGTCCGCTCAATGCGGTAGACCGCATGAAAGAAGTTACCGCGGTCGATGGCCAGGCGGCGGCAGCAAAGCTTCCAATCCGCCCCCAATAGAAAATGAAACTTGAAGACCTTATATTCCAACTCGGAGAGGGTGCGGCGGCTTACCAGGACGAAGTCGGCGATGTATTCCTCGTCCTTGCGGCCCCAACTGAAGTTGCGCTCCCGCCCGGCGACGAATTCGAGCGAGATCTTGCTCATGTACTTTTCTTTCGAAGCGCAGTGACGGAAGCGGGCAAAGCACGCCCGGAAGATGGCGCGCAGAACGCAGTTGCAGGGAGTGGCTTGCGCCCCGCGACCGAGATGCAACCCGAGTCCATGGCATTGCGTGCAGGAATTGTTGGCTAGTGCTACTGTCTCTGATCGATTCCATTCCATTTTGTTGATGTCCTCTTTACAGGGCGCCTCAGATGTTTGAGGATCGCCACAAAAACCTGTCCCAAGAGTAAGCGCCATCGAGAAAGGGTCAATTCGCCGGGCCGGGCATCTCGCCGCGTAGGAGAAAGAGATGGGCCACAGCCACGGCAGCAATTGACCGTAATAAGCATAGTTAAAGTGGATTAATACCTTGAGATACCCATAGTTTGAGAGTCACCTATTTCTGTGAGGAATCACGCGCCCGAGACGGCACCATGGATTTCGAAACTCTTCAGCGTCGATTGCTAACACGGGTCAAGACCTACGTGCGGAACGGGGAACTGACCGAAAGAGGCCTGGCCCGCATGATCGGGATCTCGCAGCCACACATGCACCATATCCTGAAGGGCGTGCGCACTTTGTCGGTCGAAAACGCGGATCGTATCCTGCGGGGGTTGAATTTGACGGTATTGGACCTGATCGCGGGGCTTGGTTCTCCCCTTGAAGTTTCCAAAGTAACAACTATTGCGGGGATTGAACGGAACCAACAGGGGGATTTGGCCAGTGTGGGTGCGGAGGGTTGGAAGAACACCGGGAAATTCGGTAAGCCTGCCGTGCAACCGCAAGAGCTCTTCTAATGTTCCGTTCCGCGCCTGATCACGGATGCGAAGCTCTTGCGCCGGCGACCTCCTGGTAGATGTCGAGGACCTGCCTGGCGGCGGTGGCCCAACTGAAGCGGCGAACCTGCTCATGGCCCCGGCGAATTAGTTCCGAACGCAGTTTCTCATCCAGCAGCACTTCGCGGATGCCGCGCGCGATGTCGAAGACGTTCTCGGGATTGACCAGCATGGCCGCGTTGCCGGCGACCTCGGGCATGGAACTGACGCTCGAGGTGACAACCGGAGTGCCGCAGGCCATGGCCTCGAGCGGCGGCAGACCGAAGCCCTCATAGAGCGACGGGAACACGAACGCGGACGCGGCCTCGAAGAACACCCGCAGGGTATCGAGCGGCACGAATCCCAGAAAGCGGACCAGCTTTTCGACGCGCGTCTTAATCACGGCGCGGCGGAGGGCCGGGTATTTGGTGATTTCGTCCCCAATGATAATCAGGTGCAGGTCCTTGTAGATCGGATGGTGCTCCAGATCGCCGCGCAGGACGGCGAAGGCCTCGACCAGGCGAGGGATGTTCTTCTGCGGGCGGACGGCGCCGGCATAAAGCAGGAACGGGTAATCGATCTGATAGCGCTCTAAGGTCTGCTGGCGTTCGGTGGATTGGGCGCCATTATCGGGCGGGCGCGAGAAATGCGGGTCGGGCGCATCGTAAATCTGATGAATGCGGCTGGAGGGGATTCCCAGAAAGCTCTCGACATCGCGGCGCGTGGCCGTGGAAACCGCGATGACGCGTTCGGCCCGCAGAAGCCCCCGGCGGAACAGGAACATGCGGAAGCCGGAGCGCATCTGCGCCCGGTTACCGAATAGCAGGCTGCCCATGTCGTGGATGGTGACCACGTAAGGCTTGGGCATCAGAAACGGGACCAGGTTCAAGGGCATGTGCACCAGGTCGGCCCGGATGGTGCGCAGAAAAAAGTAGAACGCGAACTGGTCCATCCAGTCGGTGTCCTGCCTGCGGTAGACGGCGATTTCGAAGTTGGAGGGCAGGTCGGCCAACTCGGGTTCGTCGGCGTTGAGGGCAATCAGGACGTAGCGGTTTTCCTGGTCCAGCGCTGCAAGGGCGTGGACGAGGTTGCGGATGTAGGTCCCGATGCCGAAATCGCGGGTGCGGCGGGCGTCAATGGCGATGCGGATGGGCATTCACTGCGCCATCACCGGGCTGAGCTTCCAGGCATACAGCGGGAACCTGTCGGTGAGCGCCTTTACGCGAGCCCGGACTGCGGCGTAGGTTTCCTGGGAGCCGATGTTGTTGAGCACTTCGGCAATGAGCAGGGCGACCTCGCCCATTTCCCGCTCGCCGAAGCCGCGGGTGGTCACGGCGGGGCTGCCCAGGCGAATGCCGCTGGGGTTGAACGGCTTGTTGGTATCGAACGGAATGGTGTTCTTATTGGCGGTGATGTAGGCCTCGTCGAGTGCCTGCTCGGCTTCTTTGCCGCGGATGCCTTTCGAGAACACGTCGAGCAGCAGGAGGTGCGTGTCCGTGCCCCCGGAGACGACGCGGAATCCGGCCTGGGCCAGGCCCGCGGCGAGCGCGGCGGCGTTGGCCACCACGCGCTTCTGATACTCCACGAATTCGGGCTGCATGGCCAGCAGGAAGCACACCGCTTTGGCGGCGACAATGTGCACCAGCGGACCGCCTTGTATGCCGGGGAAGACCGACTTATCGATGGCCTGGGCGTGCTGCGCGCGGCAGAGAATGATGCCGGAGCGCGGCCCGCGCAGCGTCTTGTGGGTGGTGGAGGTTACGATGTCGGCGTACTCGCAGGGGTTGGGATGGACACCGGCCGCCACCAGGCCGGAGAAGTGCGCCATGTCCACCATTAGCATCGCCCCGCTGGCACCCGCGATTTCGCGCATGCGGCGAAAGTCGATGATGCGGGGATAGGCGCTGCCGCCGGCCACGATCATCTTTGGGCGGTGCTCCGTGGCCAGGGCGGCCAGTTCGTCGTAGTCGATCCGCTCGGTCTCGCGATTCACACCGTAGGGCACGATCTTGTAGAGCTTGCCGGAGAAGTTGTACGGACTGCCGTGGGTGAGGTGGCCGCCGTGCGATAAGTTCATCCCCAGGATGGTGTCGCCGGGTTGCAAGAAGGCGGCGTAGGCGGCCATGTTCGCCTGCGCGCCCGAGTGCGGCTGCACGTTGGCATGCTCGGCGTGGAATAACTGTTTGGCGCGCTCGATGGCCAGCGTTTCGATGACATCCACATACTGGCAGCCGCCGTAATAGCGCTTGGCGGGATAGCCCTCGGCATATTTGTTGGTAAGGACGCTGCCCGCGGCCTCGAGCACCGCTTCGGAAACGAAGTTCTCGCTGGCAATCAGCTCGAGGCGCGAGTTCTGCCGGTGTAACTCCTGCCGGATGGCGTCGTACACCTGCGGATCGACCTCGGCCAGCGGCCGGGACATGGTCTTCTGCTCATTCATGATTGCTTCCCTCCAGGGCGGCGATCTCTGCCACGCGCTGGGCGTGGCGGCCTCCATCGAAGGCGGTATCGAGAAAGACGTCCACCAAGGTTTCCGCGGCGGGCTCTTCGATGAACCGGGCGCCCAGCGTAAGTATGTTGGCGTCGTTGTGCGCGCGCGCCAGCCGGACTTCTTCGGGTACGGTGCCCAGAGCAGCGCGAATGCCGTCGACCTTATTGGCGGCTATGGACATGCCGACGCCGGTGCCGCAAACCAGGATGCCTCGATCGGCGCGGCCCGCGGCCACGTCGTACGCCACGGGCGCCGCGAAATCGGGATAGTCGCACGACTCAGTGGAGTGCGTACCTTCGTCCAGAACCTGGTGGCCCGCCTGCTCCAGCCGGATGTGGAGGCGTTCCTTCAAGGCGAATCCGGCATGATCGGCGCCGATTGCTACTTTCATATGGGGCAGAGAGCCAATTCTAACATGCGGTCGCGCAGGAGCCGGGTTCGTTGATTGAGAGCTGATAGCGACAGCTGGCACCCTGTTATCCTGTACCAATGCGTTGGAGTCAACTCTTTATTCCTACTTTGCGGGAGGAGCCGGCGGAGGCGGAAGTAGTCAGCCACCGGTTGCTGCTGTGGGCCGGATACATTCGCCAGCTCGCGGCGGGCGTTTATAGTTACCTGTTTCTGGCGCAGCGGTCGCTGAATAAGATTGTCGCTATCGTGCGACAGGAGATGGACGCCATCGGCGCGCAGGAGTTTCTGCTGCCGGCACTCCAGCCGGCGGAGTTGTGGCAGGAATCGGGCCGCTGGGAAATCATGGGCCACGATCAGTTCCGGCTGAAGGACCGCAATGGCCGCGACATGTGCCTGGGGATGACCGCGGAAGAAGTCATGACCGCCATCGCGCGCAACGAGCTGCGTAGTTACAAACAGCTTCCGCAGATCTGGTATCAGATTCAGACCAAGTTTCGCGACGAGCCTCGGCCGCGGTCCGGGCTGATGCGGGTGCGGCAATTCCTCATGAAGGACTCGTACACCTTCGATATGGATGCCGCGGGGCTCGACGCCGCCTACCGCAAACACTACGACGCCTACGGGCGGATCTTCCGGCGCTGCGGGCTGGAGTTTCTGGCGGTGGAGGCGGATTCGGGAGCGATGGGCGGCAGCCAGTCACACGAGTTCATGGTGAAGTCCGAGGCGGGCGAGGACTGGGTGGTAACCTGCGGCCAGTGCGGCTATGCGGCCAATCTCGAGAAAGCCGTCTCGACCGCGGCGCCGCCGGCGCGGCCCGATCCGAGCGGAGACCTGACGCCCGAAGCGTTCCTCACGCCGGGCATCAAGACCATCGAGCAGCTCACGGAGTTCACCGGCCATCCCGGAAGCTCGTTCATCAAGAGCCTGGTGATGGTGGCCGACGGACAGCCGGTGCTGGCGCTGCTGCGCGGCGACCACCAGTTGAGCGAGACAAAGTTTCAGCGGGCCGCGGGGGTTCGGGAGTTCCGCGCGGCGCGTCCGGAAGAGATCGTGGGCTGGTTCGGGGCGGAAGCCGGCTCGCTCGGCCCGGTAGGGGCCGCTGGGATGCGCATACTGGCCGATGAGGCGCTGCGCGGCCGCAAGAACATGATCGCGGGCGCGAACAAGGACGGCCAGCATCTGCGGGGCGTGACCCCGGATGAGGATTTTGAGGCCGAGTATCACGACCTGCGACAGGTCACGGCCGGAGATGCGTGCGCGCGCTGCGGTGCTCCGCTGGCGCTGGGCAAGGCCATCGAGATCGGGCACATCTTCAAGCTGGGCTCGCGCTATTCGAGCATTCTGGGACTGCGTGTGCAGAACGCCGCGGGCGAAGATTGCACGCCGGTGATGGGATCGTACGGGATCGGCATCGAGCGCATCCTGAGTTCCGCGGTGGAACTTTATAGCGACGCGGACGGGATGGTGCTGCCGGCGGCGATCGCGCCGTTCCAGGTGGTCATCACGCCGGTCAATATCGGGGACGAAACCCAGCGACAGGCCGCCATCGACATCTACGAGCGCTGCCGCGCGCTGGGGTTGGACGTTCTGTTCGACGACCGCGACGAGCGGCCGGGGGTGAAGTTCAAGGACGCGGACCTGATCGGCGTGCCCTACCGCATCGTCATCGGAAAGAAGTTCGGGCAGGGGCTGGTGGAACTGGTGGAGCGGCGCGGGCGGCGGAAGGCGGATGTGGAGGCGGCGGGCGTTGCGGAGAGGGTGAGGGCTGAGGTTAAGCTGTGAGATCCGAGAATCGGGGTGCGGCCGTTTCCGCGCAGATGCGACAGCTCGCCGCGAGAGGACTGGTGAAGCTGCCCAGCAAGAAACTCGACCTGCGGGGGATACTGGCCCTGGCGGATACCGGGATTCCTGCCGACGTCCTGCGGGCCGCTCTTGAGCGCGAGCGCGAAGACGACTGACTTCGACGTCAGACCACCGCTCCCTAGCGGTCGCGGCTCAGTAACGTCACGCGACGGCCGTCGATCCGAAACGCTCCCGAGAGCACGATGCGGATCGCTTCCGTATAGGCCTGGTGTTCCTGCTCCAGAATGCGGGCGGCGAGCGTCTGCTCGTTGTCTTCGTCGGGCACCGGGACGGCGCGCTGGATCACGATCGGGCCGGCGTCGAGAAGTTCGTCCACAAAGTGCACCGTGCAACCGCTGATCTTCACGCCGTGCTCGAGCGCCTGGTGCTGCGCCTCCAGGCCCGGGAACGAAGGCAGCAGCGAGGGATGGATGTTCAGGATGCGCAGCGGAAACTCGCGCACGAAGTAGGCGCTGAGCAGACGCATGTAACCAGCCAGGCAGACCAGGTCCACCGCGTTCTTGTTGAGTTCGGCAACCACCATGCGATCGTAGACTTCGCGATCCAGACCCTTCGAGGGAATGGAGACCGCGTTCAATCCACGCTGGCGGGCGAGTTCGAGGCCGCGGGCGTCGGGCCGGTTCGAGATCACCACCGCGATTTCGGCGTCGATGCGGCCGGCTTCGATGCTGGCGGCGATGGCCTCGAAATTCGAGCCGCGTCCGGAGAGCAGAATTCCGAGTCTCTTCTTCATAGATAAATGACCCGCGCCTTGGACCCGCGCTTCAGTGAAATCACGCGACCGATTTCGTGGCAAGGCTGGTCCAGGCCGTCCAGCAGCTTCCTGGCGCGCGCCAGGTTCCGTTTCGCGACAACCAGGATCATGCCGATGCCCAGGTTGAAGGTGCGGCGATAGTCGTCGTCTGGAATGTTGCCGAGACGCCGCAGCAGTTCGAAGATGGGCGGCACCTTCCAGGAAGCGGTCTCGACTTCGATGGCCACGCGGGGCGGCAGAATGCGCGGCGTGTTGCCGGTGATGCCGCCGCCGGTGATGTGCGCCGCGCCCTTGAGCAGCCCTTTTGCGGCGAGCGCCTGAAGGGGCCCGAGGTAGCTGCGGTGCACTTTGAGTAACTCGTCTCCGACCGTGCCACCGAGTTCCGGCAAGTAGGTCTTCACGTCATATCCAGCCACTTCGAGGAGCAGCTTGCGGGCCAGGGAGTACCCGTTGGTGTGAAGGCCGGTCGAGGGCAGGCCGAGGAGTACGTCGCCGGTCCGGATGGTGCTGCCGTTGAGCATGCGGTTGCGTTCGACGGCGCCCACGATGAAACCGGCCAGGTCGTATTCGCCGGGGGCGTACAGGCCGGGCATCTCCGCGGTTTCCCCGCCGATCAACGCGCAGCCGTTCTCGCGGCAGGCGCGGGACAATCCGGAGACTACCTGGCGCGCGACTTCCGCGTCGAGTTTGCCGGTGGCGTAGTAATCGAGGAAGAAAAGCGGCCTGGCTCCCAGCACGCCGATGTCATTGACGCAATGGTTCACCAGGTCCTGGCCCACGGTTTCGTGCCGGCCGGCGGCGAAAGCGATTTTGAGTTTCGTGCCGACGCCGTCGGCCGAGCTTACCAGGACCGGCTTCTTCCATCCTGTGAGCTCGAAGCCGGCGCCGAACGCTCCGATATCCGTGACCACGCCGCGGGTGAAGGTGGCGCGGGCCAGGTGCTTGATATGATCTACGGCGCGATCCGCCTCGTCGATATCGACGCCGGCGTCTTTGTAGCGCACTGCTTTTCGAGGTGCCATCGTTGGAACCTACAGTATAGCGGGGAACGCGGACCTGCTTGACGTGTTGACACGCGGGGACGCGCGCGTAAGTGCGCTCCCTGACGGTCGCGGTTCGGTGCTGGGGTACACTTACGTCGTATGAGGGTTGTCATTCAGCGAGTCAGCCGGGCGCGCGTAGTGGTGAATGGACATACTACGGGCGAGATTGCGTCGGGCCTGGTGGTGTTGCTCGGCGTGGCCAAGTACGATACACAGAATGACGCCGATTACCTGGCGGGCAAAGTAACCGGCCTGCGTATCTTCCCGGACGATGCGGGCAAAATGAATCGCAGCGTGCTTGAAACCGGAGGTTCGCTGCTGATTGTCTCTCAATTCACGCTATATGGCGATTGCCGGAGGGGCCGCCGGCCGGGGTTTGACCTGGCTGCGCCGGCCGATGAAGCTCACGCTTTGTATGACTATTTCGTCCTGGCCTGCCGTAAGCGAGGGGCGCCGGTGGAGACGGGTATCTTCCAGGCATCGATGGCAGTCGAGCTTACCAATGAGGGACCTGTGACTATCATCTGTGACTCGGAAAAAGGCATATCCCAGTAAGTATTCCTATGCTATCGTGTAGTGGGGTGAACTAATGCCGAGACGTACAAACGTGCAGAATTCGGAACTGCTGAAAGCGGCGTTGGAGGGACTGGAAGCGCAGAAAAAGCGGATCGAGGAGCAGATCGGCCAGGTTCAGGCCATGCTCGGCCGGCGGCGGGGACGTCCTCCTGCCTCGGCTGCCGCCGCACCCGCCGTGGAAAAGCCTGCGCGTCGGAGAAAGCTGAGCGCCGCCGCGCGCAAGCGGATCGCCGCCGCTCAGAAACGCCGCTGGGCCGAGTACCGCAAGAAGACAGAGGGCAAGGAATAGAGAGTCACTTGCGCGCCGCCGCTGGTACCGCGGGCGGCGCGGCTTCCCAGTGGAACCGCTCGAGCACCTCTTGCACGGGGCCCTCGGCGGCGATCTTCCCGCGTTCGAAAAACACCGCGCGGCTAGCTAGCGCGCGGGCCAGCGCCGTATCGTGAGTGATCAATACCTTGGATTGTTCCAACCGGCCGAGCAACGTCACTAAGTCGCGCTGCGCGGGAGGGTCTAAGAACGTGGTCGGCTCATCCAGCACCAGCACTTCCGGATTCATCGCCAGTACGCCGGCAATGGCCACGCGTTTCTTCTCGCCCGCGCTGAGGTGATAGGGCGCCTTGTCGGCGGCGTACCGCATGCCGGCGTGGTCGAGCGCGGCCAACGCGATTTCCCTCGCATCCGCTGGCGTCCGGCCGGCGTTGAGCGGTCCGAAGGCAACGTCTTCGAGCACCGAGGGCATGAAGAGCTGCTCGTCGGAGTCCTGAAACACCAGCCCGACCTTGCGCCGGATCTCGGGCAGGTTTTGCTTCTGCATCTCCAGACCGCAAACGGAAAGGAAGCCTTCGCCCCGAAGCAATCCGTTCAGGTGGTGCGCGAAGGTGGTCTTGCCGGAGCCGTTGGGGCCGAGCAGCGCCACGGTCTCGCCGGGGAACAACTGGAAGTCCACACCATCGAGAGCCAGCGTGCCGTTGTCATAACGGTAACTCAGGCCGCGCACTTCTATTAAGGGCTGGCCGTTCATGCAAGAGTACCCATGGCCAGCCGCAATGCCGTGGCGAGGCCCGCGCCGCCGAGCAGAAAAAGAACATCCGCCGGCCCGAGTCGCGCCTCCGCCAGCAGCTCCATGCGGCCATGAAATCCGCGCGCCAGCATGGCGCCGTGGATGCCTTCGGCCCGCGCGTAGGAGCGTCCGAAGAGGGTGGCCGCGGCGCCCGCCGCGTGCGTCATGCGGAGGCGGCCGCCGCCACGCGCCAGCGCCGCCATACGCATGTGCTGCGCCTGCTCCGAAATCACGAAGAGGTAGCGGTAGAGGAACTGGATCACCAGCGTGAGGAAGCGCGGGACGCCCAGCGATTCGAGGCCGCGCACGAGTTTCGGCAACGGCGTCGTCCCAGCCAGTGTCAGAACCGCGGCGGCGGAGAGGTAGCTCTTCGATACCAGCGAGAGCGCGCGGGACTCGTCGCCCGCCAGCAGACTGAACAGAGCGAAGGTGCCCGCGAACGGCAACACCGTCGCGGCGCGGAGCGCGAGACCAGCCAGGGGCAGGCGCGCGGCCACGATCGCCGCCGCGACGAGCGCCGCGTAGCAGGCTCCGGCGATGGGCGTCATCGGCGTGGTGGTAGCCAGCGCCACCAGGTAGACGAGCAGAACCACAACCTTCACGCGCGCGTCCCGAGCGTGCAGGAAACTCTCCCCGCGGCTCCAGCGTTCCAGCACGACGTGGTGCACGTCAGGCGCTCCTGGGCCGCGTGGCCGCCCGCCCGAGCGCGATGCAGATGAGACCGACCAGCAACGCTCCCGCGGTTCCGGCGGCGGCCTTGGAGATCCACGGCGAGCCGAGCCAGCGGGCGCGATACTCCGCCAGGGGAGCGGCGAACAGGGTGGTGACTCGTCCCAGGATGTCGAGCTGGCCGCCCAGCCACTGCAGGGCGTCCGGGTTGGTCGAAGCGACCAGTCCTCCCGCCGCGGCCAGCAGCACCGCGCCGGCGCCGCAGACAGCCAGACCCCAGGAACGCTCGGGCGTCGCGTTGTGGACGATACGCGGGCTGAGCCTTTCGATCCCTCGCACCACCGCTACCGTGATGACGCCCTCGACCGCGGCCGAGACTCCGAAGACCACCAGAAGGAAAGCCAGCGCGGCGGGCCGGACGGGCACGGCCGATGCGAGCAGTTCGCTGACCGCCAGCAGCGCGGAGACCACGACGGAAAGCGCGCCGGCGGCGAAGATGGCGGTCCTGCGGTGCCGGCCCGCGCCCCACAGGTGGTAGGGCAGCCATGCCGCCAGAACTCCGGCGATGCCCATGTTGAAGACGTTCGCGCCGAGCGCCAGAATGCCGCCGTCCTGGAACACAAACGCCTGAACGGCGAGAATGGCCGTCATGACCACCGCCGCCGCGGCCGGGCCGAGCGTGATGGCGAGCAGCGCCCCGCCCACAAGGTGCGCGCTGGTGCCCGCTGCGACCGGGAAGTTGATCATCTGAGCGGCGAACACGAAGGCACCCATGACACCCAGCAGCGGGGCGCGCGCTTCTTCGAGCTCACGCCGCGCGCGGCGCGCGAGCAGGGCGACGGCGGGGAGGCCGGTGACGTCAAGGGCCAGCCAGACGGGCGTGGAAAGGAAGCCGTCGGGAATGTGCACCGAATCCCACGGTAGCACGATCGTAAAAAGCGTGTCACGCGGCCCGACGTCGGGACAACACTTACTGGACGACGTCGAAGTCAATCCACTGCGTCGCGACGCCCTCGTGCTCCTTGGCCAAAGTGTCGTGAACTACGAATTGCAGCGCGTAGGAGCCCGGCTCGAACGCTTCCAGGGGCACGTTTCCCTTGGCTGTGGTGCGCGCGGAGCCAGTTGCGGCGATGTCGAGTCTCTTTAGATCCGTCGCCAGCACTTGCTGTTGGCCGTGGAAGACGCGCACCTCGGTATCGAGGGCCGGCTTGTTGGTGCCCGGATCGAGCCGGGCGTTGAAGATCTGGCAGGTGAAATCGAAGGCGCCACTCCGCGGGAACACGCGGAACGAGGGAACGCCCGGCGCCTCGCGGTCCTGCGGCTGGTTGGGAGGGCTGTCGAGGACCAGGCCGGAGAGGGCCAGCCGCCGCTTCTTGAGGTCGGGCACTTCGACGAATTGGCTCGCCGTTCCAATCCTCCCAGTGGCTGTGTCGCGAACGGCGACGCGGACCTGGTAGGGTCCCGGGCGAATGACGGCAATCGAGCTGGTATAGACCAGACCGGCGCCGAGCGCATACTCGTAGCGCGCGGGTTTGAGGCGAATGATCGCTTTGTAGGATGCCTTGTCGATGGGCTGGCCGCGCTCGTCCACGGTAAACGCGAGCAGGTCGGCGGTTGCCTGCTGGTCGCCGGCGTCGGACGCAAAGGTGAGATCGCGGGCGTCGATGTGCAGCATGAGCGTGATGGTGTTGCGGGCGTCCGGGGCCTCGGCGAACACCGGCGTCAGGCGCAGGTGCACGCCGGAGGAGGTGAAGGGCGAGAACAAGGCGGCAGAGAACTCGTCGTCAGTGCGTTTGGGAGAATCCTCGTAGCCGTAGTAACCCGATCGCGAACGAACGCGCAGCTTGGGAACTTTGACCTTGACCTTGATGGCGTGGAAGTCCGGCAGTTTTCCGTTGCGAGGCTGAAAACGCGCCGCGTCGGGTTTGTAGCCGATCAGGTAGTAGCCTTCGAGATCCTTCAGCACTTGTCCCAGTCCGAAGTCGATGCGATTGGTGTCATGGACCAGGAAACCGCCAGTCTCGTGGGACAAGACCGCCAGCCCTTCCTGATCGAGCAGCATGCTGGTCAGACGGCTGTCGCCGCGGCCCTGGTTGCGGATGTCCTCCAGGGTGAGCCGGTCGGATGCGGTCGGCGTCAGGGGCTGAACGCCGCGGGCATCGATGCTGTAGAGCACCACGGCGGCGCGATTGGCCTGGTCCGCCAGGCGGCGCAACGCTTCCGCGATCCGCACGTCCGGCTCCCACACCGAAGGCCTGGCATAGCGAGGAGCCATGCTCTCCCCGGGCCCCAGAATCGAGCGCAGCCGCAAGCCATCGGAGATGAGGATGAGGGACTTGCGCCCAGGCATGTCGCGCATGCCGTTCAGTAAGTAACTCACGGCGCCGAGCGTTCCGAGCGAGTAAGTGACGCGGCGGAATTGCGCATCTTGCGAGCGTGCCTCCAGGCCCGAGCCGGGACCGGGATTGACCGGCTCCATCGCCGAGAGGCCGGAGCGGCCGCCGGGATACCAGCGCAGGCGTTCCACGGCGGCGAGCAGGAGGCCCAGGTCGGTAGTGAACTGATCGAGCGCGCCCATGCCGCCGCTGGTGCGGACGATGGCGACCATGTCGCCGGGCTGGAACTGCTGTTCGACGAAATGCTTCAAGTCGCGTCGCACTTCGCCCACGCTTTCGAAGGACAGGCCGAGGTCGTCCACAACCAGCACGATGGTGCGGCGCACTTCCTCGCGCTTTGTCACGGCGGGCGCGGGCGGAAGCGCAACCGCGCCTGGGGGCAGAGGAGCGGCGGGCAGCGCGGGCGAAGCGAGCCGTATGTACGAGAAGTTGGTGATCTTCTGAGGACGGCCGTCCTCGGTGATCTCGAAGTCCTCGGCCTTCAGGTCGGTGACCTGGCGGCCCTTGGAGTCCGTCACCACCGCATCCACCTGGACCAGATTCACAGTAACGCGGACGATGGGGGATTCGACCTGGCCCAGCGCTGCGAGTGCCACCACCGCCGGCAGGTATCGGAAGCCAGGCATCACTCAGTCTCCGGAGACTGAGTCTATGGTAGTCCAGAGGCGCCGTCGGTGGGGCCGAGCGTCGGACCGTGCCGGGAACCGCGGGCGATCAGGCTTCCGAATCGCGGCCCATATTGTCGGCCAGGACGATGGCCTGGGCCAGCTCGGCCATCGGCTTGCGCAGGCGGCGGCTCTCGTTGCGCAGCCGCAGATAGGCCTGCGCCTCGCTGAGTTTGTACTTGTATTGCAGGATGCCCTTGGCCCGCTCCACCAGCTTGCGGAGTTCCAGCTGGCGCCTCATTTCGAGGGTCTCTTCCTGCAGGCGGACATTCTCGTCGGACAAGTGGGTCTTGGCGATGGCGCCGCCCAACTGCTCGCCGATGAAGGTCACCACCGCGATCTCCTCGGGCTCGTGCGCGTGGGGCGCCTTGTGGTGGACATTGATGACGCCGATGATCTCGCCGCCGCTCACCAGGGGCGCCGAAAGCATGGCATCGTAGGTATCCTCCACCAGCGACGGGAAGCGCTTGAAGCGAGGATCGTCGAAGGCCCCGCGCGAAAGCACTACGGGCGCCCGGTGCTCGGCAACCCAGCCGGCCACGCCCTCGCCCATCTTCAGGCGCAGGGTGCCGATCTCCGAGCTATGCGGAAGCTGCGAGGCGCGCAGGACGACGTCGCCCGTCCCCGGCTCGGCGAGATAGACCAGACATGCGTCACAGTGGGTCACTTCGGAAACCAGGCCGATGAGCTCGCGAAGGATATCGTCCAGCGCCGGGCTGGAACTCACGGTCTTGCTGATACGGTGCAGCAGTTCGAGGTGACGCAAGTCCGCACCGTTAGGATGCACTTCTTCCATACCCAAGCGTACTCAGAAAGGCCCCGTGGGGTCCAATCGAAACTTTCTATAGGGGCGAAAACCAGCCGCACCCAGCCGCGGCCGCCAGGGAGCGGACCCGTGTCCCTTCCCGTCGCC
>DATNLV010000236.1:0-20576 GCA_035602665.1 Bryobacteraceae bacterium
GCGGTGCTGAAGGCGGAGGCGACGATAACCGGGACAGGCCTCGAGAATGCGGTGAAGGCGAAATTCAATATCGTGGACGACCAAGGCAACGACGTGGAGGCTCCCAAACCGGCCTGCGTTGCGGCGGACGAGTTCGTCAAGCACCCCTATGCCAGCCTGCCGGTGGACCAGGACTGCAACGGGATCGCGGATTCATGGGAGCAAAACCATGGCGGGCCTTTCCCGGACCCCACGGCTGACGTCGACCCGGGAGCGTTGGGCAGTGGCACGCCAGACGCGTACAAGGGCGACGGGTTCGCGGTGTTCGATGAGTACCGGGGGTTCCATATGCTGGACGATCAGGGCAACACGGTTTGGCACGACACCGACCCCAACGTGCAGGACCTGTTCTACTGGGACCCGAATGGACTGACCGCTGGTGCGAGCGTCAACCACCTTAGCGATATCTTCGGGCGCGAAACAGACAGCTTCATAGCGCTCCACGCGGTTAACGCCGAGCAAGCCCACGGGCATCCGGACGATCTGACGGCGCACCTCCAACCTCTCAACGCCAATAGCCCTTTCAAGAATTCGGGCGGTCCGGTAGGGTTTGCGATCGTTTATAGGAACGATTCGCTGCCGGGATCCGAGTTGGGCAACTCAGGACCCGATGGTGATCCGGACTCGTTGAGGAAAGCCGGAGTCTTCCCGATCACCATCGACCTTG
The DNA here is from genome assembly GCA_035602665.1 of Bryobacteraceae bacterium. Taxonomy (GTDB): domain Bacteria; phylum Acidobacteriota; class Terriglobia; order Bryobacterales; family Bryobacteraceae; genus DASWZN01. The sequence continues at coordinate 707 of DATNLV010000236.1, forward strand.
CCAAGATCACATCGGATGCTGCGCTTCTCAGGACGGGTGATCCAGCCCCGTACGCTGCCACCCTGCTCGAAGAGACCCTTGCCCATGAGACTGGCCACAAGCTCGGGCGGACGCACCGGGAACGAGTCGCCGGCAATGTGACGTTTGACAAGAAGGGCATCAACACCTCTCTTCAGCTTGGCCAGTTCATGCAGCAGCCGGACAAGCTGAACCTCCTCTTCGTTGAAGAGGTTGTGTACGCGCTCACCCAGGCCGCCGGGTTCGCGACGAACCAGATCAAGGCGGACGAGAGGGTTCGGAGGGGAGCCTTTGTCGGCAGCGGAGGCGTCATGACTTCCTACTCGTTGACCGTCGATAGGCAGAGCCCGTTTAAGGGACCAGCCCAGCCGCCGCAGTGGCCGTTCAAGGTCACGACGGAGCAAAACCATGTTCTCGATCAGGTTACGATCTTGCGACAGGACGGCACCATGATGTGCTGGACCCCCGAATTGGATAAGCAGCAACCTGCCGACTGGCACTTCGCGCCCGACGACCTGGATGCCTTGTGCTTGCTGGCGAGTGCTTGCCCGGCTGGGAATTAGCGAATGCAAAACAGAAAGCGGAGTAAATGCCCCATGGTCAATAAGAGTTGGCTGCTGTTGGCCCTGCTCCTCATGTTCGGCGCCGTGCTGCCGGCCCAGGAAACGGAAGACGCAGGTGGCCCGCCTACCCGGCTGGACAGGCTCCTGGAGAACGCCGGGCAGATGCAGGTGAAGGTCACGCTGGACCGGACAACACTGTACTTTCCAGGCGAAACGGCGACGGTGACCGTCACGCTGGCGAATCCGACTTCGGGACCTCTTGAGATCCCGGACCCCGGGGCCCCAGGGGCGTCGGCTTTCGCAGTTTCGAGGCAGGGCGATGCCGGCTCGAGGGATAAGTTGGAATGGTCCGCCTTAGAGCCGTTCGACCCGCTGCCGCCGGATATTCCCAGCACCGTCGTCACGTACGGGGATTCTGTCACGCTCGTATTTCACCCAGAGGACAAACTTGTAAGGCCGTGGCAAACCTACGGCGAAATGCCCCCCGGGCCCGGCAAGTATCGCCTCTATTACAACCTCTTAGGGGACGGGGCGCCGGCAGAGTTCGAGGTCGGTGCACCGGTGTTGGAGGACTCCGTCATCGTGCCCTTGCAGAGGTTCAAAACTTACCAGGAGAAGGGGATGGCCAACCAGAAGACCACGCAGTATGCGGCGTTGGCGGTCGCGGTCCGGCTAGGCAGTGAACACCTGATCTTCGTCGGCCGTAAGGACGTGCGCACGACGGATGATGTCGAAACCGGAAAGGACGGAACGCTCACGAAGGGCACGGCGCAGGACGGAGCTCCCTGGGTCCGGGTGGCCACTGTTCCCGGGAAGGTCACGAGTTTGAAGGGCACGGCCGACCTCTCGGGCCTCATCACGGTTGAATACACAACCGCCGATGGCGGCGGGGGCAAGGTGCACCTAGACGAAAACCGCCGCCCGCTCTGAAGAAGAAGCGAGCCGGTGGAGTATGCCGGCGACCTGATGGCCGGTCTGAACAGCCGCCGGGGCCGCATCGCGGGCATGGATACGCCTGGCGGGACGCAGATCGTGCGGGCGCAGGTGCCGATGTCGGAGATGCTGAACTACCAGAACGACCTGATCTCGATTACCCAAGGGCGGGCCTCGTTCACCATGGAGTTCAGCCACTACGACTTCGTGCCGCAGCTGCAGGCGGAGAAGGTGATCGCGGCGGCCAAGGCGGCCAAGGCAGGGGAAGAGGAAGAGGAAGAGTAGGCGGCGGAACCGCTTCCGCTGCCTTCGTTTGCCGGCAATAGAACGAGCAGTACCAGGCCGCTTGCCGAATCATTGGAATAACTTGTTATTGATATATTCGGCTCCTCTGTGCAACAATCCGCTGATACGCGTTCGGCGGAATCCTCCTCTCTCCCTAGCCGCATCCTGACAGCCTTCTTCCTATTGCTGATGCTCCCGCTCGCCGCCGGCGCACAGCCGTGGCCCTGCGACCTGGTCAGCCAGGGAACCAAGCCTACATTGGATTTTCGACTTCGGTATCCTCGTCCCAGACCTGCTCGGACAGCGGGACGGTCACGGTCCCGCAAGGCCGCAAACTCGTGCTGGTCAACGTTGTTGAAGTGTATAGCTTCTCGCCGGGCTATGCTGGCCTTGCTCATGCGCGCCTGACGGTCGATGGCCCCGGGGGCCAGTTGCACGGCTGGTCGGATCGCGAGAGCGGCGCGGCGAGCGGCGTACCGTCCTGGACCCAGATAGGAGATGGCGTCTGCCTGGAGGTGGTGTCCCGGATGGCACCCGCGGACAGCGACCCTCAGGAGTGTTCCTGCTCGTGGCGGCGCGAGGTCACCCACGTGATCGACGTGTCCAGCCTGACGCAAAACGGCCCGCTTCAGCTCCAGGTCGGGATGGCCGTTACCGCCTTCGGGCAGTACTACACCATGTCCTTGCAGTTCGCCGTGTTCGCGGATGTAGAGTTCACGCTGACCCAGACCCCGAAGGGATTCCGGCCCGAGGATGCCCGGGACGACCCTGCCACGTCAAACTGCAGCGGCGCTCCGGGCGACAATTGCCGCCCCTCGTTCACGGTCAAGCTGAAGGAGACCACCAACGGACCGTACTGGCCCGCCGACCTTCACGTAGCCTACGACTTCAACCTGCGCCATCCGGCTGTCATCGCAGGACAGCCGGTAACCGGCTGGCTGAAGGGCTCGTCCACCAACTCGGACGGTCCTCTCGATGCGCCGGACGATGCGAACTACGCTGACTATGTCTTCGACAGGCAGGGCGACACGCAGCTTGGGGCACCGGACCCGGACGGTTTGCACGTGGCCACGGTGCAGCCGATCGACTACTCGAGCGCGAACGGGAACTCACCCGGTGGAGAGGACCAGGAGGTGGATGTCACGGTGACGTCGCGGGATTACGGCGGGTCGGCGGTGCTGCGGCCAACGGTCACGATCACTGGAACGGGCCTCGTCAAGGCGGTTACCGGGGAGGCGAAGTTCAACATCGTGGACGACCAGGGCAACGACGTGAAGCCACCCGACCCTGGTTGCGTGGCGGCGGACGATTTCGTCAAGCGTCCTTATGCCAGTTTGCCGGTGGACCAGGACTGCAACGGGATCGCGGACGACTGGGAACAGAACTACCTATACGACATCAGCTCCAATTCTCAGCTATGCGGAGGAGGTCCGCTGACGAGCCTTACCGGGGATGAAGACAACGAGCCAGGCCCGGTTGACGCGAGCGGACAAAGGCGGTGCGGAGATGGACTGACCGTGCGGGACGAATATCGCGGGTTCCACGTCTACTCCGAAGATGGGAGCGGGGCCTGGCACAAGACGTGGGCCTCGTTAGATCCAGCTAAGAAGCAGGATGTCTTCTTCCTGGCGGACTGGAACTGGCCTGACGGGAGGCCGTTCGCCGATTCCATCAGCGGACCGAACGCCATCCTGGCCCGCGAGACGCCCTTCATAGCGTACCACCGGGTCCAGTCGGACTATGCCGGTGCCCTCACTGCCAACGGCCGCCGGGGCCGGATCAACGCGAACTCTCAGGGGAGGAACAGAGCGTACGCGATCACGTACCAAGATGCCGGTACTTCGGGGACCGGGGTGCTGGCAGACGCTCAGGAGAACCAGATTGACGGCCTGAGCCCTGTCCTGATCTATAGCGGCACGATTACCGCCAAGGCCGCGAACGTTGGCTTTCCGCTGGAGGTCTTGCAGGATGAGACTGCTGCCCACGAGACCGGACACCGATTCGGCCTCTACCACCCCGTGCGCCAGGGCTGCTGCAATGCCGTTCCTTTCCAGGCGAAGCAGTTGGATACGCTGACTTTTACCCAATTCACGACGCCCCCGAACGATCTGCGGCGGCTGTTCGCCCTCTATCGCATCTACGGCTACACCAATCCCGTGGTGGCGTCAGAGGACCAGGTGTATCTCGATACTCTGGGCATTCCCGGTGTGGCTATTCAGGCGCAACAGATTCACGGACACTTTCGACGGCCAGGTTACGACCAGGACTCCTCCGCCGTCTACGAGATTCGTCTGAACGTGCGACTGCCGGCGCTCCCGGCTCATCTGGTGATACAGAACCAGCGCCGGTTTCTAATGGACTGGTCACCGAGGCTGACCATGCATGACGGGGCACAATGGCACTTCGCGCCGGACGACCTCGACCAGATACGGGTGAGGTTGCCTCAATGACTCGACCCTCAAGGAGAGCGATATGAGAGCTGGAACACTGTACATCGTCGCGTGCCTTCTCGGCTGCATCCCGTCCACGCCAGCGCGCGCCCAGGCGACCGACCAAACCGACGAAGATCTGAAGAACCTCGTTGTCACCCTCCAATTAGACCGCCAAGAGTACTTCCCCGGGGAACTCGGGGAACTGGCGATTACCATATCGAATCCGACAGATCGAGCGTTGCAGATCGCGGAGCCTTTCACTTACAAAACCGGTGGGCTAGTCTTGCTGGAGAGGAACAATGCACTGGCGAAGAAGTACGGCGTCGAATTCGGCCCGGTGGAACCAGGCCCGGACGTTCTCCCAGACGGATACGCATCCGAGGAGGCGCCCTTGGTGTGGATCAGGCCAGGGGAGGCGCTGGCACAGCGTTTTCATTTCCATGACCGGGGTCTCTTATCTGCGCCGGAGTCCTTCCTGATCCATGCGGGATGCGCCCCGCTCCACTCGGGCGAGTTTCGCATCAGTTATTGGGGGCGGACGGTTGACTTCACGGTTCTCAAGCCCGTGTTCGAAGGAATGGTCAAGATCGATCTTCCCGAAAGCGAGGATACTCCGGAGGCGCGGTTGAACCAGGCCTCTACCGGCACTGGGAAACGGCGGCACATGAGAACCTACGCATTCGCGTTGGGAACGGGAAGCAAGCACTATGTGTGCATCGAAAGACAACCCTGGCCGGCGGACGCGGATCCGGTTCAAACGGACGACACAGGCCGGATACGCGACGGCAGCATCCCCTGGTCTCGCTACTCCCGGATAGCGGAGAGCGACTCTCCCATCTCTTCGTTACGCGGTGAATCGGACACGTCGGGCACCATCACTCTTACCTGGAACAGCAGCGGCGAACAGCATCTGAAGATGGACCGTACCAAGTGGAAACTCCAGTCGGAAACGGAGACCAAGTCGAGTTCACGCTGACGCAACCCCCAAGCCCAGAGTGCCCAAATCCCTCTTCATCCTTCCGGCGATGGCCGTCGCCCTTCTGCGCCCCGCCGCGGGTCAGGAACTTGACTTGGCCGATCCAAATCCGCCGCCCGACACTCATATGTCGCAGGTGTACCGGAACGGCTCGAAGATCAAGCTCGAGGTTGCTCTCGATCGCCAGGACTACCTTTCCGGCGAGGTGGTGTTGGCGAGGTTCGGGGCGTTCAACCCCGATACGAAACCCGTTGAGGTTTTCGACCCCCTGGCCGCCGCCCGGTTCGAGATTCTGAAGTGGAGCGATCGCTTCAACTCGGGGGCGGAGAATTGGGAGCCCCTCGACGGCAGACTCATCGATGCGCTTAATATGGACTGGAACGCGCCCACGGTCACCCTCGGACCTGGCCAGAGAGTGGAGCGGCAGGTCGCGTTTTCGGACCGGGCTTGTCCACAGTGTATCTCCCTCCGGCCTGCCGGAAATCCCCCGGCCGCCGATGGGAGGTACCGGCTTCGGTACTGCTTCCCGCAGCGCTTCGACGCCTGCGCCGAGACGGAGTTCACCGTGGCCGTACCGACGGTGGTGGCCTCGGCTCACGTTAAGCGCGCCGAGCCGCTCAGAGTGACCAACAAGCGCACCGGCCAAGAGAAGCAGTACACCCGCTACTTCAACGCTCTGATCCTGGAGTCCAGCGGCAGGCGCTATGTCGGGGTTTCACGAGTGCACCGAGGCGACTTTGACGTCGAACCGGGCCCGACCGGGAAACTGGATGCGGGCGTTCTCGCCCTGGTGGAACCATATGATCGCGTTGCCGAGGTGGGTCACAGCGTGAAGGCCATCAATCTCGTGGCGGACGACCGCGGCAACCTCACCGTGACATGGACGGACGAGGCCGGGCGGCCACAGGCGCACTACCTCAGCGCGGACCGGAGCAGCATCGAGCCGACACAAGCACCCGCTCTCGAGCCGGGCCGCTGATCCGGCCTGAGTCGAAAGTCTCGCCGCGGACGGCGATATAGGCTGCTTCGCCGAGGCTACCCGGCCGAAGTTCCTGATCTTCCAGGGGTTGGCGCGGGCGTACCACAACCTGTTCGCCCCATTATCCGTCTTGACCGGTCGATTTCAAATGGGTTAAAGTCGTAGGGTACGGCGAAATAAGGCCTGACCTGAGAGGGCTCCCGCGGGAGGTCGATGAACGGACTGCGGACAAATCTGTGCTGGTTGGGCTCGTTAGCGCTCCTGGGTGGTTCTTTGGGCTGCGCTCCCAGTAGCCAGTCCTTCCGCAACTCTTTCCTGCCCCCGGCTGCTCCAGGCGCCCGCGCTTTCTACGCTCCGGACCCTCCACCGCTCGATGCGTCCCTCGAGATGACGGATTCCCCGCGCTTCATCTCACCGCTTCCAGCGGTGTCGATCGGGAGCCGGGCCGACGTTCTGGTCCGCGAGGCGGAGTGGCATTTCCAGGCCGGCCGCGCCCACTACGAGGCGGGAGACGCGCGCGCGGCTCGCCGCGAGTTCGACCGGGCCGTTGACGTTTTGCTGTCCTCGCCTGAGGAGCCAGGCCTGAGGGTCGCGGTCGACAAGAAGCTGGAAGATCTGGTCGAGGCGATACATCGGCTGGATCTGGCGGGATTGGGCGCGGGCGATGTCACCGATCTGCCCGCGTTCGAGAAGCCGCCCCTGGAGGATGTGGAGCCGCTGACGTTCCCGGTGGATCCGGCGCTGAAGGACAAGGTCGCCGAGGAATTGCGCGCGACGGCGTCGCAACTGCCGCTCCAGATCACGGACCCGGTTCTTGCCTATATCAACTTCTTCTCGACCGGACGCGGCCGCCGCATTCTCACTTACGGCTTGCAGCGGTCGGGCCGGTACAGGGCGCTGATCCGGCGGGTGCTGGATGAGGAAGGCGTGCCGCAGGAGCTGATCTTTCTGGCGCAGGCGGAATCGGGCTTCCAACCGCGGGCGGTTTCGCGCAAGAAGGCCACCGGGATGTGGCAGTTCATGCAGGCGCGCGGCCGGGAGTATGGCTTGGAGCAGTCCGCTTACTTCGACGACCGCCTGGATCCCGAGAAAGCCACTCGCGCCGCGGCCCGCCACCTGCGGGATCTGTACCATCATTTCGGCGACTGGTATCTGGCGATGGCCGCGTACGATTGCGGCCCGGTGAACGTGGACCGGGGTGTCGAACGCACCGGCTATGCGGATTTCTGGGAACTGCGCAGCCGCAACGTTCTGCCCAAGGAGACGGCCAATTACGTCCCGGCGATCCTGGCCATGACGATCGTGGTGAAGAACGCGAAGGAGTACGGGTTGGACGGGATCGAAGGGGATCCGCCGCTCGAATACGAGAGCGTCGAGATGACGGCTCCGACGCACCTTCAGCTGGCCGCCGACGTGTTGGAGTGCCCGGTGTCGCAGCTTCACGATCTCAATCCGGCGCTGCTGAAGAACGTGGCTCCAGCCGGAATGCTGCGGGTTCCCAAGGGGACGGGCGCGGCGCTGGTTGCGGCATTGGAAACGGTTCCGCCTGAGAAGCGGATCGCATGGCGAGTGCACCGGGTAGCGAGCGGAGAGAAGCTGGCCGTGATTGCGCAGCGGTATCGAGTCACCCCGAACGCGATCGTGGCCGCGAACCGCGCGGGCGCGAGCGCTCTCGAAGCCGGCGACCTGCTCGTCATTCCCACGGCGCCGGTGAGGGAGAAGCCGGCGGCGAAGCGGGCTTCGGCGCGGCGCGGCGCGGCAACGCACACGGCCGCGACCCGGTCCGGCTCCGCCAAACGCAGCCGGCCGGCGACTTACACGGCCGCCAATATCCACCCACACCACGCCGCGAAGCGCACCACCGCCCAGCAGTAACATCCTCCACTGCCGGGCGGATCGCCGCCCCCGTTTTTTTGTTACCCCACTCTTGCCTTCTCAAGAAATGGAGTTATTCTAAGGTGTGACCACGCTCGTACAGGAGGGCTAAGAAATGTTTGATAGGCTCGCGTCCGCGCGCATGACGGACGAGGAAGACGATTTCGATTTCAACGAAGAGCACGTCGAGCTTGAATCCGACCTGGAAGAGTACGGCCCCGAAGAAGACGAGGATGAGGAGGAGGAAGAAGAAATGGTCGAGCCCGTTGCCCCTGAGGTAGCTCCAGTTCCCGCAGCAGCACCATTACCCGAACCCGCCCCTGTGGCCGAGGTGCCACCCGCCCCGGTAGCGCCCGTGAAGAAGCCGGCCAAGAAGGTCGCCGCTCCGGTCAAGAAGGCGGCCGTGAAAAAGGCTGCCGTGAAGAAGGCGGTCGTGAAGAAGGCCGTCGTGAAGAAGGCCGTGGTGAAGAAGGCTGCCAAGAAGGTGGCCCCCAAGAAGGCGAAAAAGGCCGTCAAGAAGGTCGCGAAGAAAGTCGCGAAGAAGGCCGTAAAGAAGGTCGCCAAGAAGGCGAAGAAAGCCGCCAAAAAGAAGTAGGCGGCCAAGCCTGAGCGGCGCACCGGGCGCCGGCGTCCTGCCGGCGCTCACGGTTACCCGAGGACTTCGCGGCACCGTTGGTAGAGGTGCAGGAGTGCCTCCGCATACTCCTCGGGGGTTTTCGATTGCTTCCCCGTATAGCCAGCGGCCGGGACGCCTTTGCCGTATCCTGTAGTGACGGCGATGAATTTCATCATCTCCAGCGAAACCTCTTCCTTACTCCGCGGCGATGTTCCTTGAGGGGTCTGGTCTTCCATGGACGCGTTTCTCCTTAAGCGAAGGCTCAGATCCAGGGTAACAAGTTCTCATGCCAGTTAACGCCAGCCGCCACATCAGAAGGATGCGGGGCGGCGCGCAGTCGCACTTGATCGAGGCCGGCGACGGGAATTTCTATGTGGTCAAGGCCATCAACAACCCCCAGCACCGGCGGGTTCTGATCAACGAGGCGGTGGCGTATGTCCTGCTGCGCTACCTGCAGATCGCGGCCCCTGAAGTGGCGGTGATCTCGGTAGAGGCCGGCTTCCTGGCAGCCAATCCGGAGATGTCGCTGCAACTGGGCTCGCACCGGGTTCCGATCGAACCGGGCTGGCATTTCGGCTCCCGCTACCCTGGGGACCCGGATCAACTGGCGGTCTACGACTTTCTACCGGACGCGCTGCTGGGCCAGGTGGTCAACCTGCGAGACTTCATCGGAATGCTGGCCTTCGACAAGTGGACCGGCAACGCCGACGGCAGACAGGCGGTGTTCTTCCGGAGCCGCATCAGCGAGTGGACGGCAGCGCGCACGGCGACGCGTCCCGGCTTCCTGGCCTGGATGATCGACCACGGCTTCGTCTTCAACGGGCCTTACTGGGATTACCCGGACTCACCGCTGCACGGCATCTACCACCGGCCGCTGGTGTACGAGACGATCCGTTCGCTGGACGACTTTTCCCCCTGGCTCGATCGCATCGCCAACTTCCCGGTGGAGGTGATGGACCAGGCCTTCCGCGGCGTTCCCCTGCAGTGGCTGGAAGGCGAGCAGGAAGCCCTGGAGCAGCTTCTCGAACAGCTCATGGAGCGCCGGGGCCGCGTGGCCGGGCTGCTGGAAGACTGCCGTCGAGCCAAGCCCGCTTCGTTCCCGAACTGGCGGTGAGGCGGAAGTGGCGGGTCTGGAGACCCGCTGCAGGCGTGGACGCCTGCCCCACTTCCGGTAGAATAGTTGGTTCCACGATGCATTCACTGGTTGTGCACAACGACGACATCCGCGAGGCCTCGGCGAAGGTGCTGGCCCCGGGGCAGGTGGGCCTGGTCTCCGGTTGGGGGGTGTTCAGCACCCTGCGGATCGTGAGCGGGATCCCGTTCGCCTTCGAACGCCACTGGGAGCGGATGAAACGCGACGCGGCCGCTCTTCGAGTACCCTTCCCCAGCGATCCGGACTACATCCGTTCGCGCCTGCTGCGGCTGATCGCGGCGAACAAGGTTGGGGACGGCACCGCCCGGACCATCGTGGTGCGCAACCGCGGCGGCATCTGGGAAGGAACGCCGGAGCGGGACTTCGACCTGCTCATTTTCACCGCCGGGCTGAAGGACTGGGGGGCGGGCGTGAAGCTGGCCGTCCAGGAACAGGCGCGGCACGCGGGCTCGCGGTTCCGGGGAGTGAAGTGTCTGTCCTGGGCCTTCAATCTGGTCATGCTCGAAGAGGCGCACGCCCGCGGCTGCGACGAGGCTCTGCTGCTGAACGAACGCGGCGAGGTGAGCGAGTGCACGTCGGCGAATGTGTTCATGGTCCGCGACGGCGAGGTCCTGACTCCTTCGCTCGATTCGGGCTGCCTGCCGGGAGTGACGCGGGAGATCCTGCTCGAGATCGGGCCGGCTGCGGGAATCGCGGTTCGCGAAGAGACGCTCCGCCTGGAGGATCTGATGACCGCGGACGAGGTTTTCATCACTTCGACCACGCGCAACCTTTTGCCGGTGGTCTCGATCGAGGGCCACCCGCTGTCGCACCAGGACCAGGTGCGAGAGACCCTGGAGGACGCTTTCGAGCGTGGAGTCGATAAGTACAACGAAAGCTATGTCGGTAACCTGTCCTAAGTGCGGAAGCAGGAATCTTCGGTACGCGCACCTGCGCGGCAACTCCGAGCGCCTGTGGAGCATTCTCGGGATACGCCCGTTGCGCTGCCGCTCCTGCTACTGCCGCTTCATTGAACGGACGTGGCGCATCTCCGCTATGAGATACGCCCGGTGCCCCCGTTGCTGGAGGATGGATCTGAGCCGCTGGTCCAGGAACGACTATCGTGTGTCTTTCTTCACCGGCTTGATGCTGAGCCTGGGGGGGAGTCCTTACCGCTGCGAGTACTGCCGCACCAACTTTGTCAGTTTTCGCAAGCGCAAGGAAAGATACGACCCGCAGAAGAGGAAAGCGAAGCGCCGTCACAACCGGGAACACGAAGCGGCGCAGCGCGAGGTGGCGAGCCCGCCTGACCCTGGCGAGAGCTCGTAAGCGCGGGTCCGCGGCCCCGGGGAGTGGTCCGCTCACTCACGTTCGCGGTTCGGTGCTGTCAGGGGACAAAACAGGGGGGCAAAAAGAAAAATGGTTCCAAGTGACCCACATAGCAGCTCGTTCGCCAGCCGGCATGCACGGCCCGAACATGGCACTCGCCGACCTGCCCGCGTCGCCTTCGTTGCTCCCCGCGACGGCTTTTGACCGCTGCGGATCGCTGCCCCGAAAGCCGTCGGGCAACGGTCAACGATGAAGCTGAAGTCTCGAGACGGCCTTTCCCTCGCCCGCAGCGGTTGCCCGTTTCCAGGCCACCTCTCCGGGGTTAACGTTCCCGGCCTGCCTCTTTGACTTCCTGACGGCTTTGCGTGCAGCCCGTTCGACTACCGACTCCCCGCCCCGCGACCGGTTTGTCCGTTCGCGGGCCGGATCAGCGCCTGCAGCCCGTTGCCGCAAACTCCCCCGCCACTCCGGTTGGCTCTCCGGGCCTTGCTCCCCGACCGGACCTTTCGATCCTTCCGGTTCAAAGCTCGTCCCGGTTTGCCGCCGGAAGCTTGCCTCCGCGTTCCGTCCGATGCCCTTCGCTCCCCGGTGGTCTAAGCTTTGCAACTCTTTCCACCGGATCACCGTTCCGGGTCCGCTTCGTTCCGCGTGACTCGCTGTTCCGTGAACCTCTTGGAACCAACTCCATGATCTACCTAAACGTTTTTTCAGTCAAACAAAAACGCGTTGTTACGAATCGATTTCCGCAGATTCTTTCTTACTTGTATTCAACAAGATAAGAGGGCTCGACTCTGAATCTCGTGTGTATAAAACAGCGGTCGAAATTCCTGTTTCGGAGCGCGGCGGGTAGTGAAACAAAAACGTCCAGCCGTGTTTTGGATTACTCCCAGGACAGCTTCAGAATCATCCCGGTATCGGTTGCGACCCAGACATTCTTCCCGTCGGGGGTAGCCAGATTCGCGCGGCGGGCCACCGCGCGGTAATCGACGGTCATCTCCGTCCAGTTCTCTAAGTCGCCGCTTTTCAGTATCTTGAGCTGTCCTGGCACGGGCGAGTGAAAGAGCGTTCCGGGCGGCTCGACGGCCACGAGGTAGGCAGGCCCTTTGGCGGTAACCAGAACGTCGGTCACGGCGCGGTCCTTCTGCCGGAATGCCCGCGTGGTCTTCCCGGTGGCGAGATCGATGCTGAAGACCTCGGAGGGATAGTCGAAGCGGCCGAAAAACTCGACCAGGAGGAGTCCCCGCCCATCGGAGGCGAGGCTGAGCGCGGTGGATTGGCCGAACATGGAGGTCTGGGAGGCTTTCCAGGTGTGGCCTCCATCGGTGGTCTGGAGCGACATGGCGAGGCCCGGCCATTCGCGCGGCTGAGCTTCCGGGTCCACCCAGTCGGGAGTACTGTCGCGCTGGGGGGAGCGTGGCGGCTTGCTCCACCCCACGATCATCCCGGCCTTGGGAGTTGCGAAAGCAATGACGCTGTACACGCTGTGCGTCGCCACGGTATCCGGCGTGGCGGCGGCGGCCACGGGCGTCCAGGAATCGCCGCCGTCCGCGGTCTGCCAGACCGATTTGTTCGCTCCGACCGCCCAACCCTGCTTGGGGTCCAGGAACCAGACGCGCAGCACGTCGGGCAGCGGCTTGAGCCTGGTCCACTTCTGGCCGAAGTCGCCGGTACGCCAGATGCTCTTGGGCGCAACCAGCCATCCGGTGTGCTCGTCCACGAAGAACAGCGAAACGGCGATGTCGGGGACGGCGAGGGGAGCCCAGGTCCGGCCGCCGTCGGTGGTTGAGACGGCGTATGGTTTCGGCTTGCCACGGCCGACGATCTGGCCGGCGGCGATTCCCACACGCTGGGAGGGAAAGGCGAGGTCGGCTATGGTGAACTCGGAATCCTCCGCGGGGTCGTAGAAATACTGGATGCGCCACCGTTCGGCCGCGGTCGCCAGCACGGGCCACAGGGCCACGAGCGCCAGCGCAAGGGTCCTCGATGGTCTGCTCATCTCACGAGCGCGGTGGAATGCGGGCGGAGGAGAGGACCAGGTCGACGTGGTTCGCGTTCTCCACGGCCAGCGGCGCCATGCGAGCCAGCACCAGCGCGCAGCCCACCTGCTCGCCTACGGTGGTGAGCAGTTCCATCTCGCTGCCGCTATGCTGATGCGACTGCCGGTGCTGCACGTTGATGACTCCGACCACGCGGTTGCGCGCGATCACGGGCGCCGAGAGGAACGCCTCGAAGGTGTCTTCGGGAAGGTCGCGGAAGCTCTTGAACCGCGGATCCGCGTAGGCCTCGCGGGAAATGGCGACCAACCGCCGCTCCCTGGCCACCCAGCCGGTGAGGCCTTCGCCCATTTTCAGGCGGATCCTGCCGATTTCGGACGGGTGCGGGTTATTCGAAGCGCACAAGGCGAGCTCGTCGTTGTCGAGCAGGTAGATCAAACACGAGTCGCAGGCCGTGAAATCCACTACCAGCGCCACGATGCCTTGCAGTACCTCCTGGAGGCTGAGTTCGCGCACCATGAAGCGGCTGATTTTCTGGAAAAGCTGGAGCTGCTGCTCGGTCCGGCGGAGGGCGGCCTCGAGGTCTCGCGTCTTCGGCACAATTTGATTATAGGTCGATGGTGGATGGTCGATGGTGGATGGGGGAAGGCGGTCGATGGTCGATGGTTGATGGTGGATGGTGAAAGGCGGAAGACGGTGGATGGTGGATGGTCGATGGTCGATGGTGAAAGGCGGAAGACGGTGGATGGTCGATGGTGACGGACCTACTCGGTGAGCCGCACCGGCTGGCCGTTGTGGAGGGGGCGTTCGGTGCGGAGGGCGACCTGGTCTCGTTCGGCAAGGCCGGTGAGGACTACGGCTCGGGTGATGCTCGAGGCTCCGAGCTGGATGGGGCGCCATTCGACACGGCCGTCGCGGAGCAGGTAGACGCCGGTCTTGCCGCCCTCGGTTCGAATCGCTTCCTTCGGGATCGTCAGGCCGGCGGCGACCACCTGCGAGGTGACCTCTACGTTGACGTTGGTGCCGGGGACGAGCTTCAGGTCGGGGTTGTCGATGGTCGCCAGGGCGACGCCGACCTGCCGGGTGCCGACCGGAGTCACCTCGGTGGGCATCTTCTCGACGGTCCCCTGCCATTGGCGTCCCGGCAGCGCGTCCCAGGTCACGGTGACCGGCATTCCCACGCCGACGCGGCCCAATTCGGGTTCATCCACCTGAATGCGAACCTGCAGTTTCTCTACGTCGCCAACACTGGCTACCGGGTCGCCGGCATTCAGGAACGCTCCCTGGCGAATGGGCAGATCGTAGACCGTCCCGTTCATGGGGGCACGAATCGCGCTGCGTTCCAGCTTCAGCCGGGCCTGCTCCAGGGTGGCCTCGGCTTCGTGCACCTTGGCCCCGGCCGAGGCACGGTCGGGCACGTCGACCAGGGCAACGCGCTTCTTCTCCAGCCCGGCGATAACCTCCTTGATCCGCTCGACGCGCTGGCCGGCGTCGACCAGGTCCTGCCCGGTAGCGGCCTGTTTGGCGGCCAGGCGCTTGGTGATCTCGTAGTCGCGTTGGGCGGCTTCGAGATCCAGTTGGTTGCGCGCGATCTCATTCGCGATATCGACCTTCGCCTGCGCCGTTCCGCCGTGGAGGACGGTTTCGAGCTGGGCGCGCGCTTCGGCCAGCGCAGCCTCGCCCGCAGCCACTTCCGCCCGCGCGTCCCCGGAGGTCAGCTCGGCGATGAGGTCGCCTTTCCGCACGGCCTGGCCCCTGTGGACGGCCAGCCGCTCGACCAATCCCGCGCGCTCGGCGTGGATTGGTGTCCATGAGGAAGGCTCGATCTTGGCGTTCGTGGTGAGGCTGCTGACCAGCGTTTCGCGCTGGACCTTCGCGAACGGAACGGCTGGCGCCGCCGTGCTGCGCTCGTGAATCCACACGGCCAGTCCGATTCCGAGGAGGATAATGAGGAGCAGCGTCAACCTGGTTCTGGACATGTCTGTCGCACACACATTGTCCCAAATGACGCGGTCGAAATGCCATTAGCGGGTCCGAAAAAAGCGCTGGTGCTCTCGGCGGGGGGCGCGTTCGCGGCTTATCAGGCGGGGGCCTGGGAGGTCTTGTCGGCACGGTTCAGCCCGGACATCGTGGTGGGCGCCTCGGCCGGCTCGCTGAATGCCTGGGCGGTGGCTGGCGGCGCAGCGCCGGACGAGCTCACGGAACTCTGGCTCGACCCGGCCTGCGCGGCGGCCTTCAGCATGCGGCGGCGGCCCGGTCTCGCGATCTACGATCCGGTACCGCTTTACGCCAGGATCGAAGCTCTCTGGAAAGCGTTTCGGCCGCGCATCGAGGTCGGGGTCGTGGCGCTTGAGCTGCCGGGGTTGCGGCCGCGATTGTTCCGCGATGACGAGATCGGATGGCGGCACCTGGCCGCCTCCTGCGCGCTGCCGTTCGGCTACCCGCCAGTCAGGCTGGGAGGAAAGCTGCACGTCGATGGAGGTCTGCTGGAGGCCCTGCCGTTGTGGGCGGCGGCCGCGATGGGGGCCACCGAGATCGTGGCCATCGACGTTTTCGACCGTGGGCCATCGTCTCCCCTGCGCGCCGCCATTCACGCGTTCCGCATTTTGTTGCCCCGACCGCCGCACCTCCCTAGCGGCGTCGACGTGCGCCTCATCGTGCCGTCACGGAGCCTGGGACCGCTGCGGCAGTCGGCTTCCTGGGACCCGAAAGCGGTGCAGCGCTGGCTCGCGCTGGGGCGGGCGGATGCGGCGAGGGCGGTGCCTGAAATGTGAGCTGAATCCATACTTCGGCGCTCAGCGTCATTGCGAAGTTCCGAATCTCCGGAGCAGCAAAACTACCGCAATCATGATGACGAGACCACCGACGAAAGAGGGACCTACCGGGGAATGCAGCAGCCTGAGATCCCCTGGCAGAAGGACGCCTATCGCGATCCCTACAAACAGCCAACACGGCCGACCTTTTGGTGTGCAGAGGAGGGCGAGAAACACCGCGACCATGGACACGTATCCGTCCAACCGGGTGAAACGCCACCAGTCGCGGTTAAACCATGCGGTTACCATGGCCCATCCCACTGCCACCGGGACCCGCTTCCCGTAAGGGTACGTTCTGATGCTCGAGCCGATCTTGTCAAGGAGCGTTGGTGGATCCGATGGAGTTACCGATGGCATTCCCTGATCGTGAGGCCAGTCGGCGCGGAAAGCAAGTACTCGCTACCCGTTCATCAGCCCAGAATTCGGGCCCCCATGCGGCGAGGGCCGTTGCGCCGTAAAATAGCTCTGATGCCCTCGTTCAAGATTCACCGGCTGCGGGATTCGCAGCTACTGCAGTTCCGGTCGTCGCCCCACACCTCAGGAACGAGCCAGGTGCGCCATCGCGACTACACGGAAAGCGGCCAGATCGAAGCGGCGGGGGTGTACGCCGCCTGGGCCACGATGAAGGATTCCGAACAGCCACTCAGGATCGGCGACATTCTCGAGGACGAGAAGGGCGGGCTGCGGGTGTGCAAATTCGTTGGCCTGGAAGAGGCGCAGTGGGTGGTGGTCCAGGAATCCCTGCTGGCTGACCCCGCCGCGCCGGTAGTACCAGACGAGGACCAGCCGAAGGTCATAGAACGATAGAGAAGCCAGGGGTTGTACCGAAGACCGCGCAAACCCGCTAGGATAGAAGTCGATGTCTTCCGGCAATAACGGCGCCGTGCCGATCAATTGCTTCGCGCTGGTCACCTACATTCCAGGACTGCTGGGTGAGTTCCTGGACCAACTTCGCCGGGAGCTTGTCCCGGCCTGCGTACCGCGCGCGCACGTGACGATCCTGCCACCGCGTCCGGTTCTGGCGCCTCCGGGGGCGGCCGTCGAGCAGTTGAACGAGTGGATCGCCGAGGTTCCCGCGTTTGAGATCGAGACCCGGGAAATCGAGATCTTCGAGATCACTTCGGTGATCTACATAGGCTTGGGCGGCGGCCGGGAGGAACTCAGCCGGATTCACGACCGGTTCAACTCCGGTCCCCTCGGGTTTGCCGAGCCGTTCGGCTACCACCCGCACGTGACGCTGGCGCAGGAGCTCACGCCGGATCAGGTTACCTGGGCGCATGAAGAGGCGAAACGGCGTTGGGCGGAGTACAAGGGCGAGCGCAGCTTCCGGGTGGAGACGATTACGTTCGTGCAGAACACCAGCGACAACCGCTGGCTGGATCTGGCGCACTGGACGCTGGGCGCGGTGCCGACGGCGCGGTAAGGCGATAGGAAGGGGGCGGGTCTGGAGACCCGCTGCAGGACTGGAGTCCTGCCCCACTAGTCGAACAGTTTGATCTGCTGGTCTGGCTTGGGCTTGGCTTTGTGGGGGCGGAGCGGGCTTCCCACGACTCCCACGACCTGCACTTCGGTCAGAGCGGTTCGGGGTACGAATACCTTCTGGCTGTTCGCGCCGGCGTTGGGGGGCACGAAGGTAAAGCCGTACGGCTCCAACTGCAACAAATTGTTGGGCATCAGGCCGTCCATGACCTCGCCGTCCCGAAACTTCATGCGGATCCAGACGCCGCTCATCTTGGGGCGGTTCTGAAAGAGGCGGCTCTCGGCGGGCGGCTCCTCGGCGTCGAAATCCCTAACAAAATAAAGGGCCTTCACTTCTTCGTAGGGAACCGCGAGCAGGTTCCCGGAGGCCGTGAGGAGCTCGATTCCGGCAGGCTGCAGGTAGCTCTGCGGGTTGACGAACCCCGGGAGCGACTCCCGGTCGAACCGCCTGATTAGGACCTTCTTGTTGGTTGAACCCGCCACGGGGCCAGCTTTCCTTCCAAACAATTTCGGAAGTATTGTATCATTGGCACGAATGCCCCGCGTGGCTTCCATGCCGGTTGAGGTGCAGTCCTTTCTCGATTTCTGCCGCATCGAGAAGGGCTTGGCGGAGAATTCGTTGGAAGCTTATCGGAGCGATCTGAACCGATTCGCGGCCGCATGCCACGCCGATGCGGGGCAGGATTTCCCCTCCGCTGAGGCTATTGCTCAATACTTCCAATCGCTTTATCAGCAAGGACTTGGAAGCCGCTCGGTGGCGCGCCACCTGACTACTCTGCGGAACTTTGTCGCTCATCTGCTTCGGGAGGGCCGGCTGGCGGTGGATCCGACCGCTTCGCTGGCGCTTCCCCGGCAGTGGAAGAACCTTCCTAAGTTTTTGAATCATAGCGAAATAGATCGCTTGCTCCAGGCCCCGGACCCGGCCAAACCGACCGGCCTCAGGGACCGCGCCATGATCGAGTTGCTCTACTCGAGCGGCTTGCGGGTGAGCGAGCTGTGCGAACTGCAATTATCCGATTTGAACGAGGAGTTAGGGGTGGTTCGGGTGTTGGGCAAGGGCAACAAGGAGCGCCTGATTCCGGTGGGGCGTTCGGCGGTTGCCGCGCTGGGGGAATACCAGCGGACGGGACGGCCTCAGTTGCTGCGGGGACGGGGTAGCAAGTACCTGTTCGTGACCGCCCGGGGAACCAGGATGTCACGCCAGTGCTTCTGGACGCTCCTGCGCCATTGCGGAACCAAGGCCGGCATCCTGCGGCGTCTGACGCCCCACGTGCTGCGCCACAGTTTCGCCACCCACCTGCTGGAGGGGGGAGCCGATCTGCGCAGCGTCCAGACGATGCTGGGGCACGCCGATATCTCGACTACCCAGATCTACACGCATGTGATGAGGTCGCGGCTTCGTGAAATTGTGGACCAACACCACCCGCGTGCCTAGTTGTCTCCTGCCGGCGGCCAAGAGCGCAACGGCAGGGTGCGAGCGACGAGCGATATGAGCGACTACATGTTCATGCTGGAGAGCCACCTGAGCACGGATCAGAATCGCGTGGTGAGCGAGGTCCAGGCCGCGGCGGCGGAGGCCAATGTCAGCCTGTTTCTCGCGGGCGGAGCCATGCGCGATATGTTGGGCGGCTTCCCCATCCGGGACCTGGATTTCACGATCGAAGGCAACGCCTCGAAAATCGCCAAGGCGATCGCCAAGAAGACCCACGCCGAGGTGATCGAGGACGACGACCACCGGAAGTTGGTCGAACTCCTTTTTCCGGGCGGAGTCACGGCCCAGATCGCCATGGCGCGGCGTGAACGCTACTCGAAGCCCGGTGGCAAGCCGGCCGTGGAACCGGCCACGATCCACGAGGACCTGCGCGGCCGCGATCTCACGGTCAACGCCGTGGCGCTGTCGTTGAACCGGGCATCGCGCGGCCTGCTCATCGACCCGACCAACGGGCTGGGCGATCTGGAGCGCAAGGAACTGCGCACCGCATACAACTACGCCCTCTACGACGACCCGGTTCGCATCCTGCGGCTGGTCAGGTTGCGGGTGCGGCTGGGCTTCACCGTCGACGAGCGGACGGCGCAGCAGTACGAAAACGTCCGTCTGGAGGAGCTGGAGAAGCTGGTCCCGCCGCACCGCCTGCTGGAAGAGTTGCGGCACATCGCCGACGACGCGAACCCGGGCGAGGTGCTGCGTGCGTTCGAGGAGGCAAAGCTGCTGCCGTTGTTCTCCCCGGCGCTGGCCGGAGCGAAGCTCAACCTGGCGGGCTTCGCCAAGCTGCACAAGATCCGCCAGTCGATCCCGGTCGGGGTGCGGTTCCCGGTGGAGAACTTCGGGCTGTTTCTCAACGTGCTCACCGAGAAGCTCACGCCCAAGGAGAAGGCGGCGCTGGTGAAGGCGTTGGGCATGGGGAAGGCGGATGTGGATGCCTGGCAGAAGCTGGATGCCCGCAGC
>DATNLV010000244.1:0-5553 GCA_035602665.1 Bryobacteraceae bacterium
AAGAAAGGCTTGGTGCAGTTTTCCACCCTTCCCGGCGAAACCGGGACCATGGTGGACAAGCGCGCGGACGCCTGCATCCTCTGCCACAGCTCCAACCAGCCGCTCGAAAAGCCCCGGACGCGGGACACCTGGCGCACCTACTACGCGGGTTCCGAGCACCTGATCGGCCTGGTGCGGCCCATCGAGAACGAGCCCGCCTGCTCGAACGCCGCATGCCACGCGCACCCGGCGACGCAACGCATCCTGGGCGTGCTGGACGTGGTGCTCTCGCTCGAATCGGTGGATCAGGCGCTGGCCGCGCACGAGCGGCGCATGCGAGCGCAGGTGGCGTTATCGGCGGCGTTGATGATCCTCATTGCGGGCGGCCTGGTGTGGTTCTTGGTGCGGCGTCCCATCAAGCGCCTCACGGCCGGAGTGCACGTGCTGGCCGCGCACAACCTTTCGTATCGGTTCGGCTTCCGCCGGCGCGACGAGATCGGCGAGCTGGCGGGCGAGTTCGACAGCATGGCCGGAGAGCTCGAGGCCGCCAACCGCACGCTCGAGGATCGCATACGGCGCAAGACCAGGGACCTCGAAGCGGCTCAAGAGAAGCTCATACATTCCGAGAAGCTCGCCTCGCTCGGGCAGCTCGCCGCCGCGGTGGCGCACGAGATCAACAATCCGCTGGCCGGCATCTTTACTTATGCGCGCCTGCTGGAGAAGAAGCTGGCGCTCGAGAAGCCGATGCTCGATTGGATCCAGACCATCCAACACGAGAGCCGGCGCTGCGGCGAGATCGTAAGCAACCTGCTGGTGTTCGCGCGCAAGCACAACACCGAGATGTCCATGACGGACGTGAAGACGATCGTCGACCGGACCGTGGCGGTGGTGCAGCACAAGCTCCAGATGCAGTCGATCGAGCTGGCCGTCGAGGTGCCGGAGCTGCCGCAGGTCTTCTGCGACGGCTCGCAGATCCAGCAGGTGCTGGTGGCTATCGTGGTGAACGCGGTGGACGCACTGGCGAGCAAGAGCGGGCAGACCGGCCACTTGCGCATCCGGGCCGGCCTGATCGACGAAGGCGGGCGGCTGGATCTGGCGGTCAGCAACGACGGCCCGCCGATTCCCAAGGACGTGCTGCCCCACATTTTTGAGCCTTTCTTCAGCACCAAGCAAGCCACTTCTGGTGTAGGATTGGGACTCGCGGTTGCCTACGGGCTGATCAAGCGGCACGGCGGCGACATACAGGTGGATACGGGGGATGAGACCACGTTCCACGTGATCCTCCCGGTGGTTGGGCCACCGGTCGAGGAGCGCACGGAGAC
The DNA here is from genome assembly GCA_035602665.1 of Bryobacteraceae bacterium. Lineage (GTDB taxonomy): Bacteria > Acidobacteriota > Terriglobia > Bryobacterales > Bryobacteraceae > DASWZN01. The sequence goes on from DATNLV010000244.1 coordinate 1,302, forward strand.
GGAGAATACGGATGTCCGAGCAGAAGCTATCGATACTCATCGTGGATGATGAGCTGGTCGTTCGCGACTCGCTCGTCCACTGGTTCACCGAGGAGGGATACGACCTGGATTCCGCCTCGAACGCCAACGACGCGCTGGCCAAGCTGGCGGGCCGCGAGTTCGACCTGGTCATCGCCGATATACGCATGCCGGGAATGGATGGCATCGGGCTGCTCGAGAAGATCCAGAGCGAACAGCTCGACACCGGCGTCATCGTGATGACCGGCTATGCGTCGGTCGAGACCGCGATCCGGGCGCTCAAGCACGGGGCCTTCGACTACATCACCAAGCCGTTCGATCCCGACGATCTTTCGGTGGTGGCCCGCAACGCCCTGGAGCAGCATCGGCTGAAGCGCGAGAACCGCATGCTGCGCGAGCAACTCACCGAGACCGACCACGCCATCACCGAACTGGTGGGCCAGAGCGAGGCGATGGCCAAGGTGCGCGAGCAGATCGAAACCGTGGCCGGCGTGGATTCCACGGTCATGGTGGAAGGCGAGAGCGGAACCGGGAAGGAACTGGTGGCCCGCGCTATCCACCGGCTAAGCCCGCGCCGCTTCAACCCGCTGGTGGTGGTTCACTGCGGCGCGCTTACGGAGACGCTGATCGAGAGCGAGCTGTTCGGGCACGAGAAAGGCGCGTTCACCGGGGCGCAGTATCGCAAGAAGGGCAAGTTCGAAGCCGCGATGGGCGGCACGGTATTTCTGGACGAGATCGCCGACATCAGCCTGAAGACGCAGACCGACCTGCTGCGCGTTCTGCAGGAGCGAGAGATCGTGCGTGTGGGCGGGACGCAGGCAGTCCACGTGGATTTCAGGGTGATCGCCGCCACCAATACCAACCTGGCGGACCTGGTGAAGGACGGGCGATTCCGGTCGGACCTCTTTTATCGGCTCAATGTGTTCGCCATCCGGCTGCCTCCGCTGCGCGAGCGGCACGGCGACGTTCCGTTGCTGGCAACCTTTTTCCTGGACAAGTACAGCCAGCAGATGAACCGCAAGTTCACCGGCTTCGACCGCCCGGCGATGGACCTGCTGATCGCGCACAACTGGCCGGGGAACGTGCGCGAGCTGGAAAACATCGTCGAGCGGGCGGTGGTGGTGGGACACGAGCCGCTGGTGCGGGCGCACGACCTGGCCATCACGCGGCCGGCGGAGGGCGCGGGCGATCTGACCCTGTTGACGCTGGAGCGGCAGCACGTGGTGCGCGTGCTCGAGGATTTCGCGTGGAACCAGACGCAGGCCGCCAAGGCGCTGGGCATCGACCGCGTCACGCTGTACCACAAGATCCGGCGCTTCGGGCTGACTCCGCCCGCCAAGGCCGCGCGGGTGTGAAGGCAAAAACAATACTGGCCACGAATGAACACGAATAAACACGAATGGAAAACAAGGGGTTCATTCGCGTGCATTCGTGTTCATTCGTGGCCCCGGACTTTCTCGGCACTCTCGTGATTTTGGGGAGGCGGGTACGGAAGAGCTTCAAACCGAGATGCTGCTCGTTCCGGTGGGCGACTTCCCGCGGGGCCTTCTGCACGAGATTTCGTTTCGCGCGCGGATTCCGGTCGGTCCCGGCAGGCTCGATCCCGCCTTCGCGCTGAACCCCGCGCGGAACCAGTACGATTCCACGCGCCTGCTGGCCGAGATGAAGACGCGCTTTCCCGAGGGAATGGTGATCGGCGCGACGGCCTGCGATCTGTTCATCCCGGTGCTGACCTTCGTATTCGGCGAGGCGGAGATGCCGGGGCGCGCGGCCATCTTCTCGATCCATCGCCTGCGAGAGGAGTTTTACGGCCTTCCTCCGGACCATGGCCTGCTGGCCGCCCGCGCGCTGCGCGAGTTGTGGCACGAGGCGGGCCACCTGCGGGGACTGCCACATTGCCAGGATTGGAACTGCGTCATGAGCTCGTCGCACTCGGTGGAGCGGGTGGATTCGAAGACCGAACACTACTGCAGGGAGTGCGCGCGGAAGCTGCGAAGGTAGGCTCGACTCATGTCGCAAAAAGCACTGACCCCCGCCGAGTACTGGAGTGAAGTCCAGTTGCTCTCGACCGAGATCGAAGCCGCCATCGTCATCTATTACACGTATGAAGAGATCAACCGCCTGGCAGTGCACGACAAGAGGGTTCTCAGGTCATTGAACGAAGATCCTTTGTTCTGGCGAACACAGGTGCATTGCCTGCAGGCGTCGCTCTTTCTCACCCTGAGCCGCATCTTCGATCTCGAAGCCAACGCCCACACGATTCATACGCTGATCAATGCTACTCTCGGGAACCTCCAGCTATTCTCCGCAGCCGCACTCAGTTCGCGGAAAATGAGTGGCGGCCCGAGGCCTGACTGGCTCGACAGCTTCGTGGCTAGCGCGTGGATACCGACAAACGCAAAAGAGCTTCGGCACCTCAAGACGTCGCTCGCGCCTCATACACGACGCTTCCAGGAGGTCTACCGGCCGATTCGTCACGCCATCTACGCGCACAGGCTCATGAGCGACGAGCAGGCCGGCGTACAGCTTTTCGGAGGCACCAATCGTGAGAGGTTGCAACGATTCTCGACTTCCTCCACGATTTGATCGAGACCATCCTAAGTCTCTACACCAATGGGTTTGAGCCGGCGTTGGGGAAGAGAGACTTCAGTGAGCACAATCAACGAATCCGCGACGGCGTTGGGAAGGTCCTGAAGAAGCTCCACTGAAAGGCGGTATTGTGGAATCGGAGCAGCCGTGATTCAGACCGACGACCAAATGATGCTGGCGCAGCAATGCATCGCCAACCTGCGGAGAATCCTTCTGGCGGCGCGCAAGGTCCATTCTCGGCAGGACTACGCTCGCATGGCGGAGCCGATTCTGCTAGAGGTGCAACTGCGTGGGCAGGAGATCATGGAGTATTTGAGCAGGGACCGATAGCGAACCAGCTCGCGGACCCTACCCCAGCGCCTTCTTTATCCTCTCCGCCGTCATCGGCAGCTCCAGTAAGCGCTTGGCGGTCGCGTCGAAAACCGCGTTGGCTAGCGCCGCGCCCATCGCGATGATCGGCGGTTCGCCGGCGCCGAGCGCGTTCATCTGCGGGTTGTCCACCAGCACGATCTCAATCTCGGGCAGCCAGGAAAACCTCGGGATCTGGTAGTCGTCGAAGTTGCCCGTGAGCACCTTGCCGCCCCGGAACCGCAGTTGTTCCGAGAGGGCGTAGCCCATGCCCATCATGACCGCGCCCTCGGCTTGCTGGCGCAGGCCGTCCGGGTTCAACTGGACGCCCACATCGAGCGCGATCAGCACGCGCTTGACCTGCACCCTCCCATCCGGGTGGACCGCCACCTCGGCCATCGTCGCGTTGCAGGCGTTCGAATACGTCCCGCAGGCCATGCCCACGCCGCGGCGGCTCGGCGCTTTGCCGGCCTTCCACCCGAACCGTTTCGCCGCGGTCTCCAGCACGCGCCGCATGCGCGCGTCGGTCAGGTTGTTCAGGCGAAATTCCAGCGGATCGAAGCCGCCCTGGGCCGCCATCACGTCGATGTGCGACTCCCGGGCGAACGTGATGCTGTTGACCGTCGGCGCCCTCCACGGCCCGACCTCGAACGGATGCATGCCCGCGGGGTTGCCTCCCATCCAGCCGCCCGCGGAAGTGGTGCGCTGATGCGGGATGTCGTAGAACGGCCGCGCCTCACGGTCGCCGGCGCCCACGATCCGGGCATCCCACAGAGTGATCTTGCCGGCTGCGGTGATCCCCGACCGAATCTTGAGGACTGCGGCTGGACGGAAGTGGTCGTAGAAGAATTCCTCTTGCCGGCTCCACACTACCTGGACGGGCCGGCCGGTGATCTTCGCCAGGCGCGCCGCCTCCACCGCCTGGGGGCCTTCGGTCTTGCCGCCGAACCCGCCGCCGACGTAGCGCGAGATAATGCGGACCTTGTCTGGCGCGAACCCGGCGTCGCGGGCCACCTGCTCCTTGACCATGAACGGAGCCTGAGTGCTGGCCCACACGGTGACTTTACCGTCTTCCACCACGGCGGTCGCCGAATGCGTTTCGATGGGCGCGTGCGCGCCGTACGCGTGCAGGTAAGTTCGCTCAATGACGCCGCCGGAGAGCCGCTCGCCCTCGGCCAGGTCGCCGCTCTCTGCGACCACGCGCGGCGGCGGCGCGGTCTTCAGGAGGTGATCGAAGATCGTCTTGTCGTCGGGAAGCGACGGCTGCGAATCGAACTCGGCCTTCACCTTTTCGATC
>DATNLV010000257.1:0-9283 GCA_035602665.1 Bryobacteraceae bacterium
CGCGCCAATCGGACCTCATGATCATCGCCGGCCGCGTGTCGAACAAAATGGCCCCCATCATCCGCCAGCTCTACCAACAGATGCCGGAGCCGAAGTGGGTCATTTCGATGGGCGCTTGCGCCACCTCTACCGGCGTGTTCAACAACTACGCGCTGATTCCCGTGAACCAGGTCGTCCCAGTGGATGTTTACGTGCCGGGCTGCCCACCGCGCCCGGAGCAATTGATCTACGCGCTCATGACGCTGCAGAAGAAGATCGAGCGCCACTCGGGCACCGCGCGCGAGATTTTGAACTTCTAGCCGGCGCCGCGGCAGAATTTCCGCAGACTTCCCCCGACCGGGCCGATACGTCAAACGAGGCAGGGTTTCTCCGCCGTGTCCGATGCGAGGTAGGGCGCGGCGGAGGCTGCCTCCGTGGAGACTGTCATGAACAGCGTCGGTGGAATACCCAGCATTGGACAAACCGCTCCCGTCAACGCGGCTCCGACTCCGGTCGAGAGACCTCCCGAACAGCGGGAGCTGATTCAGGCCGTCAAGGCCCTGAACGCAGCGGAGGTATTTGGAGACAAGAACGAGGTGACGTTTATCCTGGATCAGAAAACGCGGCGCCCGGTGGTGCGCATCGTGGACCGCAACACCAACCAGGTGATTCGCCAGATTCCGCCCGAATACGCTTTGCGGATGGCGGAGAATCTGAAACCCGGAGCCTACCCGGCCGACGACGGCCTCTGAGGCGCTCGCGGCAAGCCCGTGCGGCCGAGGCGGCGCGGCGGTGCGGTTTGGCGGGCGCGATGGCCTGGATGCCCGATCGCGGCGACCGGTTCCGGAGGCGCGGTTCCTATGCGCTCCCTGACAGTCGCGGTTCGGGGCTGAGGGTGGCGTGACACGGGCTCCGGAGCGCGCGCCCGCGAGTTCCGCGACCGTGCTACCCTGGAATATCCGCGTGTGCCGGCGCGTGTCAGCGAAGCCCTGATTTTGCGAACGTTTCCTCTCAAGGAATCGGATCTGATCGTTAGTTTCCTCACCCGGGATCAGGGTAAGTTGCGCGGAGTGGCCAAGCGCGCGCGGCGGCCGAAGAGTCCGTTTGGCAGCGGCCTGGAGCGCCTCTCGCACGTCAAGTTGTACTACTTCCAGCGGGAGACCAGGGAGCTGGTCAATCTGGATTCCTGCGAGTTGATTCATTCGCAGTTCAGTCTGGCGCCGGATTACACGGCGGGTGTTGCGCTCGATGTGATGTCGGAAGTCTCGGAGCAACTCCTTCCTCCGGCGGAGCCGAACGAGCGGTTCTTCCGGCTTCTGGTCGCGGTGCTGGAGTTCCTCAGGGCGCGCGAGGCCGAGGGCGTGTGGCAGGCGATGAACTACTTCCTGCTGTGGGCCGTCAGGCTCTCGGGAATTTTGCCGGAGCTGAGAGTCGCCGTCGAATCGATGGAGATTGCGGAAGAGATGCTGTACACCCCAGTGGCGCGGCTCACCGAACGGACCTGGACGCGGGAAACCGCGGCCGATCTGCGGCGCCTGCTGGTGCGGTCGATCGAGGAGCACATCGAGCGCCGCCTGGTGACGTTGCCACTGCTGGAGACCGCTCCCTAAAGAGAAGCGATGGACACCTTTCAAGACGTCCTGTTCAAGCTGAAGAAATACTGGTCGGACCGCGGCTGCATTATTCAGGAGCCGTACGATGTCGAGGTGGGCGCGGGCACCATGGCGCCCGAGACGTTCCTCAGGGTGCTGGGGCCGAAGCCCTACCGGGTCGCCTACGTGCAACCGAGCCGGCGGCCGGCCGACGGGCGCTACGGTGAGAATCCCAACCGGCTGTACAAGCACTGGCAGCTTCAGGTGATCCTGAAGCCGTCGCCCGCGGACGTCATCGACCAGTACCTGGGCAGTCTCGAAGCCATCGGCATCGACCTTCGCAAGCACGACATCAAGTTCGAGGAAGACAACTGGGAGGCGCCGACGCTGGGCGCGTGGGGCGTGGGCTGGCAGGTGATGCTGGACGGCCTGGAGATCACCCAGTTCACGTACTTCCAGCAGTGCGGCGGCATCGACCTCGACCTGGTTCCGGCGGAGCTGACCTATGGGCTGGAGCGGCTGACCGCGTTCCTGCAAGTCAAGGACAGCGTGTACGACATCGAGTGGGCGCCTGGGGTGAGCTACGGCGACGTGCGGCTGGCGGACGAGCTTCAGAACTCCGTTTACAACTTCGAACTGGCGGACGTGGCCACTCTGTGGAAGCTCTTCGACCTGCATGAGGCAGAATGCCAGCGGCTGCTGGCGCTGTATCCGGACTACCCCGAGAAGCCTCGTTTCCCGGTGCTGCCCACTTACGAACACGTGCTGAAGTGCTCGCACCTTTTCAACCTGCTCGACTCGCGCGGGGCGATCAGCGTGACCGAGCGCGTGGCGGTGATCGGGAGGGTGCGTAAGCTGGCGTTGGGCGCGGCGGCGTGTTGGGTCGATCAACAGACTCCGGTCGCGGTTCCGGCGGAGGTGGCGCAATGAGCGTTCCCTTCCTGCTCGAGATCGGCACCGAGGAAATTCCCGACTGGATGATCGAGCCGGCGCTGGCGAGCCTGTCGTCATTGTTCGGCGACCTGCTGGCGACGGAACGGCTCGAGGCCGGCGGCATACGGACCGATGCGACGCCGCGGCGGCTGGTGCTGCGCGCGGCGGAACTGGCCGAACGGCAGGCGGACGCCGAGGAGCTGGTCACCGGTCCACCGGTTTCCGCGGCTTTCAAAGACGGGCAGCCGACGGGCGCGGCGCTGGGCTTCGCGCGCAAGATGGGCGTCGACGTGGCGGCGCTGGAACGGCACGAGACTCCGCGCGGCGAGTACGTGGCCTATCGCAAGAAGACCGCGGGACGGGCGTCGCGCGACATTCTGGCAGCTGCGCTGCCCGAACTGATCCTGAAGATACAGTGGCCGAAGACGATGTACTGGGGGGCGAAGGGCGGGCCGCGGTTCATACGGCCGATCCGCTGGCTGGTGGCGCTGGCGGGGACCGAGGTGGTGCCGTTCGAGATCGCTGGCGTGCGCTCGGGCGCGGTGAGCTCGGGACATCGGCAACTTGGCGCGGCCGAGGTGCCGGTGACGATCGAAGACTTCGACAAGCAACTCTACGAGAACGGCGTGATCGTGTCGGGCGCGGTGCGGCGCATCAAGATCGGTGCGCAGATCGACGCGCTGCTGATGGGCAAGGGCCTGCGGATCAGGGAAGACGCGGCGCTGCTCGAGACGCTGGCGTATATCACGGAGCGGCCGAGCCCGGTGCTCGGCACCTTCGACAAAGAGTACCTGAGCCTGCCGGCCGAGGTGCTGGTGACGGTGATGCGCCATCACCAGAAGTACTTTTCGGTGGAGGACGAAGAAGGGCGCCTGGCGCCGCACTTCGTCGCGGTGATGAACACCAGTTCGGATCCCGAGGGCCTGGTGCGGCAGGGCAACGAGCGCGTAACGCGGGCGCGGTTCAACGACGCGCGGTTTTTCTGGAGCGTGGACCTCAAGAAGACGCTGGCGGACCGCGTGGCGGACCTGGCTCACGTCACCTTCCAGACCAAGCTGGGATCGTACCTGGCGAAGACCAAGCGCGTGCAGAAGCTGGCGCGGAAGCTGGCGAAGCTGGCGAAAGCGGACCCCGCACCGGTAGAGCGGGCGGCGCTGCTCGCCAAGTGCGACCTGACCACCGATATGGTCAAGGAGCTCACTGAACTGCAGGGCGTGATGGGCGGGCTCTACGCGCGCGAGCAGGGTGAGCCGGAAGAAGTGTGGCGCGCCATCTACGAGCACTACAAGCCGGAGAGCATGGAGGACGCGATCCCCGCGACTCCGGCGGGGCGGCTGCTGTCGCTCGCCGATAAGCTCGATACGCTGCAAGGCTGCTTCAAGATCGGCCTGGTGCCGACGGGCTCGAAAGATCCGCTGGCGCTGCGGCGAGCGGCGCAGGGCGTGGTGAAGATCCTGGTGGAGGGGAGGCTCAGCCTCTCTCTCTCCAAACTCGCAGATGGAGACCAAGGGCTCGCGGAGTTTCTGCTCGACCGCGTGCGGTATTACTTCAAGGACGTTCGCGGATTCCGGTACGACGAAGTGAACGCCGTGCTGGCGGCCGGTCACGACAACCTCCCGGACGTGGAGAGCCGCCTCGAGGCGATCCAGGCGGTTCGGCCGACGGAGAACTTCGAACCACTGGCGGCGAGCTTCAAGCGGATCAAAAACATTTTGCGGCAGGCTGGGTTTGGGGGCGGCGGCGCCGAGGGCGGACAGGCGGAAGCGCCCGCGGCACCGGCGGAAGGGCCGGCTCCACAGGCCGCGGCTGGGCAGGCGGAACCGCCGGCGCCACAGCCGGAAGCGCCTGCTCCACAGGTTGGTGTTGATGCCGCGCGGCTCGAGCCGGGCCCGGAGACCGAATTGTTCCAGGCGTTCGAAAAGCTGCGGCGGCGCGTGAAGCGCGCGCGCGGCAAGAAGCAGTACCAGGCCGCGCTCGAGGCGATCGCGTCGATCCGGCCGCAGGTGGATTTGTTCTTCGATAAGGTCCTAGTCAACGCGCCCGACCCCGATGTCCGGCGCAATCGTCTTACGTTATTGCACCAGTTGTTATGCGAGTCTTCGGCGATTGCCGACTTCTCGGAGATTGTTGCCACAGAGGCGGCCGCCTCCGCGGGCGCCGATAAAACAGAGCTACAGGAGAGAAAGCAAGACTTATGAGTAAATACGTTTATTCCTTCGGCGGCGGCACGGCCGACGGCGACGGAAAGATGAAGGACACCCTGGGCGGAAAGGGCGCAGGCCTCGCGGAGATGTCGCGGGCGGGCGTGCCGGTGCCTCCCGGCTTCACGATTTCCACCGACGTCTGCAAGGTTTACTACGAGAACAACAACCAACTGACCGCGGAGATCAAAGAGCAGAGCGCGAAGTGCCTGGCGCTGCTCGAAGAGCGCATGGGCCAGAAGCTGGGCGACGTAAAGAACCCGCTGCTGGTCAGCGTCCGCAGCGGCGCGAAGTTCTCGATGCCGGGCATGATGGACACCATCCTGAACCTGGGCCTGAACGATGAGACGGTGAAGGCGCACGAAGCGCGCAGCGGCAATCCGCGTTTCGCGTACGACTGCTATCGCCGCTTCATCCAGATGTTCGGCAACGTGGTGCTCGAGATTCCGAAGGCGGAGTTCGAACACGTTTTCGACGGCCAGAAGAAGAAGGCCAAGGCCAAGCTGGACACCGACCTGACGGCGGAAGACCTGAAGGCCGTGATCGTGGGCTACAAGGCGCTGATCGAGAAGAAGACCGGCAAGCCGTTCCCGCAGGACGCGAACGTGCAGCTCGAGATGTCGCGCGACGCCGTGTTCCGCTCGTGGATGAATCCGCGCGCGATCCACTACCGGAAGATGAACAAGATTCCGGACGATCTGGGAACCGCGGTCAACGTGCAGGCGATGGTGTTCGGGAACATGGGCGAAACGTCGGCCACGGGCGTGGGCTTCACGCGCAACCCGGCGACCGGCGATAAGGAGTTTTACGGCGAGTTCCTGACCAACGCGCAGGGCGAAGATGTGGTGGCGGGCATCCGCACGCCGCGGCCGATTACCGAACTGGCGACCCTGATGCCGGCGGTCTTCAAAGAGCTCCGCGAAATCACGTCGAGCCTGGAGAAGCACTACCGCGACATACAGGACTTCGAGTTCACGATCCAGGACGGCAAGCTGTACATGCTGCAGACCCGCAACGGAAAGCGGACTGGCCCCGCGGCGGTGAAGATCGCCGTGGACATGGTGAACGAAGGCCTCATCGACAAGAAAGAAGCGATTCTGCGCGTGGAGCCCATGCAGCTCGATCAGTTGCTGCATCCGGTGATCGTGCCGGCGTCGCGCAAGAGCCTGAACAAGATTGCGACCGGGCTGCCGGCTTCGCCCGGCGCCGCGGTGGGCAAGATCGCGTTCACGGCGGACGATGCGGTGATCCTCGCCAAGACCGGTCCGGTGCTGCTGGTGCGCGCCGAGACCGCTCCGGACGATATTCACGGAATGGAAGTTGCCAAGGGCATTCTGACCTCGCGCGGCGCCATGACGAGCCACGCGGCGGTGGTGTGCCGCGGCATGGGGACGCCGTGCGTGGCGGGCGCGGGCTCGGTCCAGGTGAACGAGCACAAGAAGACGGTCAGCGTGGTGGGAGCGGACGGCAAGACGCTGGTGCTGACCGAAGGCGACTGGCTTTCGATCGACGGCTCGCTGGGCGAGGTGTATGCGGGCCAGGCGCAAACCGAAGAGGCCGATCCCTCGAGCGGCATTCTGGCGACGTTCATGACGTGGGCGGACGAGTTTCGCGGCAAGTTCGGCGTGCGGGCCAACGCGGACATTCCGCGCGACGCCAAGGCCGCACGGCGGTTCGGAGCCGAGGGCATCGGCCTGTGCCGCACCGAGCACATGTTCTTCGCGCAGGACCGCATCGAGCACATGCAGGCCATGATCATGGCCAAGGACGAAAAGTCGCGGCGCAAGGCGTTGTTGAAGCTGCTGCCGATGCAGCGCAAGGATTTCGCGGGTCTGTTCACTGCCATGGACGGTTTCCCGGTGGTGATCCGCACGCTCGATCCTCCGCTGCACGAGTTCCTGCCGAAGCGCGAGCAGTTGATGGTGGACGTGGCCACGCTGCCGTACGTCGACCTGAAGGCGAAGAAGGAGATGGCGGCCAGCTACGGCTGCACGGTGGGCGAGCTGAAGAAGCGCGTTCCCGAACTGCTCGAGGTGGTCGAGGGGCTGCACGAATTCAACCCGATGCTGGGGTTGCGCGGCTGCCGTCTGGGCATCCTCTATCCCGAGATCACGGAGATGCAGGCGCGGGCGATTTTCGAGGCCGTGGCGCAGGTGGCCAAGAAGGGCATCAAGGTGATTCCCGAGGTCATGATTCCGCTCATCGGAAACGTGAAGGAGCTCGAGAATCAGAAGGCGATCGTGGTCGCGGTGGCCGATGAAGTGCTGGCGAAGGCGGGCCTGAAGGACCAGAAGTACATGGTCGGGACGATGATCGAGATCCCGCGGGCGGCGCTGACGGCGGACGAAGTGGCGGCCGAGGCGGAGTTCTTCAGCTTCGGGACCAACGACCTGACGCAGACGACGCTTGGGATTTCGCGCGACGACTACGTGAAATTCTCGAAGCGCTACGAAGACCTGAAGCTGTTCAAGGCCGATCCGTTCGCCGTGCTGGATCAGGACGGCGTGGGGCGGCTGATCAAGCAGGCGGTTCAGCTGGGACGCAAGACGCGGCCGGATCTGGAGATCGGGATCTGCGGCGAGCACGGCGGCGAGCCGAGCTCGGTGGAGTTCTGCTACCGGGTAGGGATGAACTACGTATCGTGCTCCCCGTACCGGGTGCCGATCGCGCGGCTGGCGGCGGCGCAGGCTGCCATCAGCGGAGACAAGTCGGAGTCGATGCGGACGGCTTAACGCTGGGCCGGTCGATAGTCGATGGCCGATGGCCGACGGTTGGACAAGCCGGCCCTGGGGGGATTCCCCTTGGGCCGGCTTTTTTGTTGATTCCATTAGATCAAAATGGGTTCGTTTTGTTTTTTAGGGGCGGCGGGCCGGCGGAGTCCGCTCCCTTACGGTCGCGGTTCGGTGCTGGGGCCGCCGCGCACCGATTGTATGGCGCGCCATGAAGATCCCCGAGGCTCCGGTGGCCGGGGTTGGTGGGACCACGGGGGAAATATTGGGCCGAAGCTTGTGACTGGCGAGAAAGCGGTGCTACGAAACGCGGAATGGAATGCGGTCCGTGTTTCCTGGCGATCTCTCGAGGAGCGGCACGATGACCCCGAGGTCGCGGGCATCCCCTGGAGGCGAGTAGCTGCTCACTACGGTGAAATCGAGTTGGATCGCTCGCCTTGTGGAGAGGTTCGGGAATCGGCCGCGAAACTCCAGCCTCTCCGCCTTCGCGCAGGTGATTGCACCGGCCGGAGAGCCCTCTATGCTGCAAATCACCTGCACGCGATCCTGTACGTGCAGAAGCGACTCAGGGACCTCCAGCCGCAAGGCGAATTCCGAAAGGGCCCGGTGTGCCGGAGGCACCACTTCCAGAGCGAAATTTCTCGCGGTCCATCTCCAAGCGTCGTGCTCCGGCGCATGCCAGCCGTGCAGCGCACGGACGAGCAGGTCGGGGTGGCGGATGCGACTCTTGAGCAGAACAAACATCCGCTCGTCGGCCTCTGGCTGAATGGGGTTCGAATTCAGTTTCTGTCCGACGCGCTCGTAGCCAAACGGCGTCCACCCCGCCCGCGCCAAGAGCCGGAGCAATCCAGCCGGCGAAAATATCCAGTAATTCGTGGGGTCGTTGTTGGCCTCGCGGGGATCGAGCAGGTAGGCGACGGGCTCCTGCTCAATGGATGTCTGATCGGGCGTGACCTGGGCGATCCTCGTGCTCAAAACGCACCAGTCGGCGTGCGCCGCCAGGTTCTCCAGCACGTAGTAGGGATTCTTGAGGTGATACAGGGTGCCCAAGAAGAACGCGAACCTGTAATCGGAGCGGGGGAGTTGAAACGGGCCGTCGAGGTCGATGTCATGCACGTCCAATGACAAGCCGAGTGCGCCCCGAAGAACGTCGAGGCCTCGCATCTGATTGAAGTTACTCTCCAGGTGGTCGATCGCATCCACCTGCGCTCCGAGGCGCGCACAGAAGAAGCCGAGGTCGCCGTCCCCGCAGCCGATGTCGGCGACAGGACCTGTCAGGAAGGCGCCGGCGACTTCTTCGAATACCGGTTCGAGGAGCCTGGTCAATGTTTCAAGCGCCGACAGGGAGGCGTAGGGGTACCATCCATAGTCGGGCACAATCAGACGTTGCTTGATCTCCTGTAGGCGCGCACGAAAACTCACGCCGAGATCGAGCAGTTCTGTCGCGTTTCGAGGAACGTCGCCGCCCGCCAAAGAAGCCTCCATCGTGGGAATCCGAAACCGGTGCAAACCACTCTACCACCGGAGTGGCGGCGGCGGGATGCTCAGCGGGCGCGGTGGACCGCGGCTTGCAGTTCGGTGTATGCGGCCTGGGGCGGGCTTGGTTCAGAGCACCCAAAGTGTGAGACACTGCGTTGTGGAGCGGGCGGTTAGCTCAGTTGGTTAGAGCGCCTGCCTTACAAGCAGGAGGTCCGCGGTTCGAGCCCGCGACCGCCCACCAGTCGGTTCCACGTCGCAGCGGTTTGCCTACCAGAAGTGCTCGTCGAGGATTCGCGGTGGCCCGGAGGTGCCGTGAATCACTCTGGTGGCCAGGATCAATTGCATGTTCTTGCGCTCCCAGCCCTTCGGC
>DATNLV010000269.1:0-4468 GCA_035602665.1 Bryobacteraceae bacterium
AAGGTGCCGTCTCCATTGTTGCGGAACAACCAACTCGGCATCGGTTGATAAATCTGTGGAATGCAATAGTGCCGCTTGCCGTCCTCATGGATGCCACATGGCTTATTCTTCTCTTTGCTGAAATCGACAAACTGGCACACGAACAAATCCAGAAGGCCGTCATTGTCGTAGTCGAACCATACGGCGCTGGAGGCCCAGCCGGGAGCGGCGACTCCGGCGCGTTCGGTGACGTCGGTGAAGGTGCCGTCGCCATTGTTGCGATAGAGGATGCTGCGGCCGTATTGGCTGACGTAGAGATCGGGGAAGCCGTCGGCGTTGTAGTCGCCAACGGCGACGCCCATGCCGTAGCCGCCGCCGGGGACGCCGGCTTTTTCGGTGACGTCGGTGAAGGTGCCGTCGCCGTTGTTGCGGTACAGGATGCTGCGCGGATACTGCGTCACGTAGAGATCGGGGAAGCCGTCGCCGTTGTAGTCGCCCACGGCGACACCCATCCCGTAAGCGTTGCCCTGCACGCCGGCCTTGCCGGTCACATCGGTGAAGGTGCCGTCACGGTTATTGCGGTAGAGGGCATTGCGCAGCGGCTTGGGGGGAGTGTAGAAGTCGCAGGGGCCGCTGTTGACGAGGTAGATGTCCATCCAGCCATCGCCGTCGTAATCCAGAAACGCCCCGCCTGGGCCGATGGTCTCCGGGACGTACATGTCTTTCGAGAGTCCGGCCACATGCGTCCAGTGAATGCCGCTCGGTGCTGGAGGGACCTCTTCGAAAAACGGCGCGTCGGGCTGCGGTGCGGCGAACGCAGCGGCGGCGCCCCCCACAAGATGCAGAAAGCGGCGCCTGCCGAAACCGTTCATCAGCGAACCACGCGCCCCGCGGCGCCTCCCGGAGCTTGTGGCTGCCTGGCGGCGTTCCCCTTTTGTAGAACCATTTCCCGTGCGGCTCCCTCGCGGTTGCCCGTGCGGCCGTAGGCCAGTGCCAACTGGTAGTGCCCGAGCGGATCCTCGGGCTGCATCTTGACGTAGGTTTCGAGCGGCGCGACCGCCTCGGCGAACTTTGCCGCGGAGGTCAGCGTCATGCCCAAGGCGAGATATGCCTCGGCGAACTCGACGTCGATCCGGGAAGCGCGCGAGAAGTGCCGTGCGGCCTCGTCCCAATTGCCGGTGCGCCGGGCCAGTTCGCCCAGCACGAACTCGGCGGCGGAGTTGTTGGGCTCCAACTCGAGCTCCTTCCGGAACTCGGCGCTGGCCTCATCCACCGGACCGGTTTCGCCGGCTTTCGAAAGCAGGACCTGGCCAAGCCGGTAGTGGACCTCGGGCTCGGACGGGTTCTGTTTGAGAATGCCCCGGTAGAGGCCCGCGGCTTCGTCCCACTTGCCCTGCGATTCAAACGCCTCCGCCTCCAGCCTGCGGGCCTGGAACGAATTGGGCGCCTTGGCGGCCAGTTCCTGCGACGCGCTCATCGCCAGGTGCGAGAAGTAGTGCACGAAAACGAACAGGACCTCCGGGTCGTCCGGAAACTCGCGTTTGAGTTGCGTGAGCGCGGCGACGGCGGCGGGCATTTCTTCACGAGCCATGGCACAACGGGCCAGGCCCATGGCGGCGTGATAGCGCAGGTCTTTGCCGGTCAGGCGCGGCATCACGTGCTGGAGCACCGGAAGCGCTTCCGTGCAGCGCCCCTGCTCCACCAGCTTGAGGGCGCGCTCGGCCGAAACTGCGGGATCGACGGGCGCCGTCTTGCCGGTCGTCTGGGCCGTCATCGCGCCACCAGCCAGGGAGCACACAATCAGCAGCGCCGTACAGTGGCCGAGTGTCACGATTCCTCCGTGCTCATGGTATCCCCAATGGTAAACCACCGTCCGGACAGGCCGGCGTCCGCCAAAAGCTGTGAGACGGAGTCTCGGTTTTGGTATACAATGTGGTATACAAATGACGATATTAGCATCTGATGACACGGTGCTCAAGCTGGCAACCCTTCCATGAATCCCCTTCAGAGCGGCGGAGAATGCTCGGGCGTGGTCTTCAACATCATGCGCTTCGCGCTGCATGACGGGCCCGGCATTCGGACCACCGTGTTCCTGAAAGGCTGCCCGCTGCACTGCTGGTGGTGCCACAATCCCGAAAGCCAGGAGTTCGCTCCGAGCCCGATGTACTTCGCCAACCGCTGCCGCCTGTGCTACGACTGCGTCGCGGTCTGCCCAAACGGGCTCCGGTTCGAGGATGGCAGCCCGGTGACCTCGCCGGAATGCACGCGCTGCGGAGACTGCGCCGAAGCCTGTGTCGCGGGAGCGCGGCAACTGGCGGGCCGGCGCGTGACCGCTTCCGAGGTGCTGGCGGAATGCGAGCGGGACGTTGTCTTCTACGATGAGTCCGGCGGCGGCGTGACCGTATCGGGCGGCGAGCCGCTCTCGCAGCCGGAATTCACCGAGGCGCTGCTGGCCGGCTGCCGGGAACGGCACATCCACACCGCGCTCGATACCTGCGGCTTCGCCGACCGCGAGTCGGCCCTTAGGGTGAGCCGGGCGGCCGACCTGGTGCTCTACGACCTGAAGCTTCTGGACTCGGCGGCCCACAGGAAGTACACCGGGGTTCCCAGCGAGCCGATCCTGGCTAACCTGGCGGCGCTGACCGAAGCCGGGCGCAACCTGATCGTTCGCATCCCTCTCATCCCGGGCGTCAACGACGATCGGGAGAGCCTGGGAGCGTTGACGGATTTTGTGTGGCTGCTCGGGCTGAGGCGAATTGACCTGTTGCCGTATCACAAGATCGGCGTGGACAAATACGGCCGCTTGGGAAGGCGCCGCCCGATGGGCGAAGTCGAGCCGCTCCCGGAGACCGAGTTGAGCCGGATCGCGGCGGATTTGGCCGGCAGAGGATTCGCGATCCGAATTGGAGGATAACGATGACTGCGTTTTACCGTGGCGCACGCAGCACGCTGAAGTGCAATGCCACTCAGTCTTCCTTCGATCGGACAGCGGCACGCATTGTGGGGCAGGATGGTATCCTGCGCGCCGGTTGCGAACCGGCGCCAACCCAATGTCACTTAGTTATGCCGGATGCGGACAGCCGGAGTGGGGCGGCTCTCCAGAGCTGCGCCGGACGTCCACGTCCGGCTTCCTTCGTTTCAGGAAGTTGGACGGAGGCGGGTCTGGAGACCCGCTGCAGGACTGGAGTCCTGCCCCACAACTTGGGGGTTAGCTATGAATGACAGAGTGGCGCGGCTGCGCCAGCAGAGTCTGGACACCAAGCCGTGGCTTTCGATCGAACGTGCTGCCATACTGACCGAGTTCTACCGGCAGGCGGAAACGATGCCGGAGCCGCTGCTCCGGGCCCACGCCTTCGCTTACATCCTGGATCGCAAGACCATTTACATCGGGAGCGACGAGTTGATCGTGGGCGAGCGCGGTGAGGCTCCCAAGGGCGCGCCCACCTACCCCGAGCTGTGCTGCCACACGCTCGAGGATTTCGACATTCTGAATTCCCGCCCGAAAATCTCGTACACGGTGGACGGCGCGGCGCGCCGCACCCAGGAGGCTGCGATCATCCCGTTCTGGCAAGGCCGCAGCATGCGCGACCGCATCTTTCGCGAAATGGAGCCGGCCTGGAAAGAGTGCTACGAAGCCGGCATCTACACCGAGTTCATGGAACAGCGGGCGCCCGGCCACACGGCCCTGGGCGACGTGATCTATCGCAAGGGCATGCTGGACCTGAAAGCGGACATCGCCGCCGCTCTGGACCACCTGGATTTCATACGCGACCGCGAGGCTTGGGACAAGCAGCAGGAACTCCGTGCCATGGTGGTGGCCGCCGAAGCCCTGATCCGCTTCTCCGAACGCCACGCAAAAAAGGCGTTGGAGATGGCCGCGAGCGAGCCGGACCCGGTCCGCAGGGCGGAATTGGAGCGCATCGCCGAAGTCTGCACCCACGTTCCGGCCCACGCGCCGCGCGATTTCTGGGAGGCGCTGCAGTATTACTGGTTCGTCCACCTGGGCGTTATCACCGAGCTGAACACATGGGATTCGTTCTGTCCGGGCCGGCTCGATCAGCACCTTTTCCCCTTCTACCGCACTGGCCTGGCGGACGGCAGTCTCACCCGCGAACAGGCGCAGGAACTGCTGGAGTGCCTCTGGGTCAAGTTCAACAACCAGCCCGCGCCGCCCAAAGTCGGCGTCACGGCGGCCGAGAGCGGAACCTATACGGACTTCGCCAACATCAACAACGGTGGTCTGGCTCCGGACGGCTCCTGCGGCGTGAACGATGTCACCTATCTCATCCTGGATGTGATCGACGAGATGCGGCTTGTGCAGCCTTCATCGAACCTGCAACTCAGCAAGAAGAACCCCGACCGATTCCTGAAGCGCGGCCTGGAGATCGTTCGAAAGGGCTGGGGCCAGCCGTCGATCTTCAACGCCGACCTCGTAGTGGAAGAGCTTTTGAGGCAGGGCAAGAGCATCGACGACGCCCGCCGCGGCGGC
>DATNLV010000275.1:0-8525 GCA_035602665.1 Bryobacteraceae bacterium
GCACGCACAGCAGACTCAGCAGCAGCGCCCGCCACAGCAGCAGGCACAAAGCGCGCCGCAGAGCCGGCAACAAGAGCAACCCCAGCGCTCACGGCAGCAGGCAGTCGCGTGGCAACAGCAGCGCGGATGGCAGCACGGTGGCGGCTGGCAGGCGCACACGACGTTCCAGCAGGGTCGCGATCAAAACTGGCAGAGCGATCATCGCACCTGGGCGCAGCGCGGCGGCTACGGCGGCTACTATATTCCCTACGCCAGCTTCAGCGTCTCTTTCGGAAGTCAACACTGGTTCCGGATGCACAGCCGCCCCGGCATGTACCTGGGGTATCCGCGTTTCTATGACGGCGGCTACTCGTTTATGCTCCTCGATCCCTGGCCGGAAAGCTGGGCAGAGAACTGGTACGACACCGATGAGCTGTACATCGACTACGACAACGGTTACTACCTTTACGACCGCAGGTATCCGGGCGTCGGACTTGCCATCAGCGTCTCGCTGTAGAGGATGCCAATGGTCCAAAGGGAGAGGCACCGCGCCGGACGCGTCGGCTGGCTGCGCGCGGCGGTCATGGGCGCAAACGACGGGATCCTCTCGACCTCCAGCCTGGTGCTCGGTGTCGCGGCCGCGCACGCGACTCGCAACAGTATAGTGGTCGCCGGAGTCGCCGGCCTGGTCGCCGGAGCGATGGCGATGGCCGCCGGTGAGTACGTGTCCGTGCACTCGCAGGCAGACACCGAAAAGGCCGACCTGAAGTTGGAACGCACGGAACTGGAGACGGACTATGAGGGCGAGCACGACGAGTTGGCGGCAATCTACGTCGCTCGCGGGCTCGCTCCCGAACTCGCCGAACAAGTCTCCGACCAACTGATGGCCCATGACGCCCTCGGCGCGCACGCTCGCGACGAACTCGGCGTCTCCGTGGCTTTCAGCGCGCGTCCGGTCCAGGCTGCGTTGGCGTCGGCAGCCAGTTTCGTCGCTGGCGCGGTGATGCCCCTCGCGGTCGCCGCCATGGCGCCAGCGGCGTCGCTGATCCCCTTGGTCGCTGGAACTTCATTGGTGTTTCTGGCGGTCCTGGGAGCGTTGGCGGCGCGCACCGGCGGCGCGGGCGTCCTGGTGGGCGCAATGCGCGTCACGTTCTGGGGCGCGCTGGCCATGGCCGTGACCGCAGCCGTCGGAGCGCTATTCGGATCCGCCACAACCGGGGCCTGAAACGCGCGCCGCCTCCGCGGCACCCGCCGAGTCCGCGACCTACTGAGCATCGTGCTGAGGCTGGTGGTCATCGGAGTCGTGATGTAGGCCGGATTCCGTGTCAAATTCTGGCGGAACCGTCGGCGATAACTGCTAAAATGGGGCCAATGCCCCGGCCGCCGGTGGTTTCGGGCCGAATTCTCATCGTGGACGACGATGAGCGCCAGCGTGTTGCTTTGTCCGCGATGCTTTCCGACTGCAACTTTGAAACGCAGCTCGCTTCCGATGGGCAGGAGGCGCTGGAACGCCTCGCCTCGTTCAATGCGGACGTCATCGTTACGGATCTGATCATGCCGCGAGTGGACGGCTTCGCACTGCTCCGGCTGCTCAAGGAGCGCGGCGACCTGACTCCGGCGATCGTTCTCACGGGCTTCGGCAGCATCGAGAAGGCGCTGTCCGCCGTTCATGATCTCAAGGCATTCTGGTTCCTGGAGAAGCCGGTCGAACCGCGCGCCTTCAAGACTCTCCTGGAACGGGCGATCGACTTCAAGAGAAGCCTCCACAAGGCCGACGAACTCAGGCGCGATCTGAGCCTTCGTGGCGTGCTCGGAAACCTGGTCGGAACTTCGCCGGCCATGCAACAGATCTTCGCACTCATCCGGCAGGTGGGGCCCACTTCGGCGCCCGTCTTGATCTGCGGCGAAAGTGGCACTGGGAAGGAACTGGTGGCACGGGAAATCCACAACTGCAGCCCTCGCGCCCATGGCCCTTTCGTCGCCATCAATGCCGCCGCCTTGCCCGAAACTCTGATTGAGACCGAGCTGTTCGGCCACGAGAAGGGTGCCTTTACCGGAGCCATGGACCGCTCCGCCGGCTGCTTTGAGCAGGCTCACGGCGGCACCCTGCTGCTCGATGAGATCGGCGAAATGCCGCAATCCACGCAACCGAAGTTGCTGCGCGTTCTCGAGGATCTGCGAGTGCGGCGGCTTGGCGGTAAACACGAAATCTCCGTGGACGCTCGGGTGCTTGCCGCGACCAGCCAGGACCTCGGCACGCATCTGCGCGAAGAACTCTACTACCGGTTGAGTGTGTTCCAGATCCAGATTCCACCGCTGCGCGAACACAAAGAAGATATTCCGCCGATCGCGGAGGTCATGCTCCAGAGTCTGAACAAGAAGCACGGCACGCGGGTGACTGGCATCGATACCGAAGCGCTTACGCTCTTTGAGCGGTATGATTGGCCCGGCAATGTGCGGGAGTTGCGCAATGTCCTGGAGCGGGCCGCCATCATGGCAGGCGAGGGCTTGATCCGCCTGGCGGACGTTCCTCTCCCGGCGTCGGGTGGAAGCCCCGGGCCGTATCGCCGGCCGTCTCCCGACCATGAGAGGCCCGTCATGCCCCCGCCCGGCCAGCCCCTCCTGAAACTCGAGGACGCCTATATCAAGCTGACCCTCGAGCACGTCGCCGGGAATCGGAAACGCGCCGCCGAGATGTTGGGAATCAGCCTCCGGACGCTGCAGAACCGGATCGCCGCGCTCCGCGAAGAAGCGAAGACGACCGATTCCGGTTCCTGAGCGGCGCATGCGTCTACTCAAGGCGTTGCCACGAGTGCTCTGGCAGGCATCGCGCGATTGGATCGACGACAATGGGCCGCGGCTCGGCGCCTCCGTGGCGTTTTACACCCTGCTGTCGCTCGCTCCCGTCATTGTGATCGCCGTCGCTGTGGCCGCTGTCATCTACGGCCAGGCGGCCGCCCAGGGCCGGCTGGCATCGGAAATCCGAGGCGTGGTCGGGCCTGAGGTGGCACGGACCGTTCAGAGGATCATCAAGGGCGCCTACCAGCCCCGGACAGGCATAATCGCCACGCTGCTTGGCCTGGCAACCCTGGTATTCGGGGCCTCGTCGATCTTCGTCGAGTTGCACGACGCCATGAATACCATCTGGCGTGTTGCGGTTCCCGCCGATCCAACCCATGCCGCCCTGCTCATTCGCCTGATCAGAGAGCGCTTCTACTCGTTCGCGATGGTGGTGGGCATAGGTTTCCTGCTGCTGGCTTCGCTGGTGTTGAACACCTGGATCGCGGCCATGAGGATCGCTGTGCCGCGGGGTGCCCCGTTCCTGACGTCCTGGCTGATCGTCGCGGTGCTGTTCGCGGCACTCTACAAGATCGTGCCGGACGTCCGAGTCAAGTGGAGCGACGTGGCCGTCGGCGCTACCATCGCCGCACTGCTGTTTATGGCAGGCAAGGAGCTTATGGGGCTGTACTTCGCGCGCACCACGTTCGGATCGACGTATAGCGCCGCCGGCTCCCCGATTGTCGTGCTGCTGTGGGTGTACTCCTCCGCGGAGCTGTTCTTCTGGGGCGCCGAGCTCAGCAAGGTGTACACGATGACCGTCGGATCCGAGAGCGGCGGGCAGCACTGAAGTGGCCACAGGAGTGCTCCAGGATGGATATGAAGAAGGTGCTGCTCCACGCCCGCGCCTGGCTGCTCATCCTGGCTTCGGCCACACTCGCCGCCGGCCAGACGGATGCGCGCGAGATGATCCGTCGCGCCGCCGCGGCGGACGAGCGCAACTGGAAGGCAGCCCGGAACTACACCTTTTCGGAACGCGAAAAGTTGCGATATCTGGACTCCCAGGGTGGGGTGAAATCCCAAGAGGTCAGGCTCACCGACGTCATGCTGCTGGATGGCTCTCCCTACTCGCGGCTGGTGGCGCGCGATGACCGCCCGCTGTCGCCCGCCGAAGACAGGAAGGAGCAGGAGAAGCTCACTCGAAACCTCGCCGAACGCCGGGACCAGACCGCGTCCCAGCGCGGGCAGCGCCTGGCCGACTATGCATCGCGCCCGGAATGGCAGCGCGAAGCCTGGCGCGAACTGCCGGACGCGTTCGACTTCCGGCTGGCCGGCGAAGAGGTCTGGGACGGTCACGCCCTATACGTGATCGAGGCCACACCGCACCAGGGATACCAGCCCCTGTCGCGCACGGCAAAGATATTTGCTCATCTCCGGTGCAGGCTTTGGGTGGACAAGCAGGACTACCACCTGGTGAAAGGGGATGTGGAAGTTGTCGACACCATCTCGGTGGGGCTGTTCCTGGTGCGCGTCGCCAGAGGCTCCCACGCAGCCTTTGAGCAGACCCGCGTGAATGACGAGGTCTGGCTGCCGAGTCACCTGCGCGCATCTGTCTCGGCTCGCCTGGGCTTGCTGAAGGTGCTGCGCGTCGAACAGGAACTCAGCTACAGCAAGTGCCGCGATTCTCGAGCCGATTCGCCGGTCATCTCACAGATGAGCGCCCGGTAGTGTGGCGGAATCCTCCTCGGGTTCAGCGCTTTTCCATCGCGGCAGTATACTCGCCGCGGCGCGCCGCGCGGTTGCAGTTGGCTCGATGATAGAGAGCCTGCTGCGCGGCCGGCACGTTCGCCTCTTCACCTCGCCAGAGTTCCAAAGCCGGTTGCTGGATGGCGCGGGCAAATGAAAACGCCAGGGCCCATGGCGCTCGCGACTTGAATCGGACATTCATCGCATTCAAACGAGCGGAGGCCAGCTCGGCGGATTGGCCGCCGGACAGGAATGCAATCCCCGGAACGGCCGCGGGGACGGCTCGCAAAAGGCACGTCACCGTAGCGTCGGCCACTTCGTCCACCGTTTCCTGCTTGGGGCAAGCTAGCCCCGGGACCACCATGTTGGGTTTCAGCAGCATACCCTCAAGCATCACCCGCTGTGAGCAAAGCTGGTTGAAAACGATCCGCAGGACTTCCTCGGTCACCTCGCCGCAGCGCTCTAGCGTGTGGTCGCCGTCCATCAGCACTTCGGGTTCGACGATGGGCACCAGTCCGGCTTCCTGGCACAAGGCGGCATAGCGGGCCAGTGCGTGCGCGTTAGCCTCGATGCAGCCTCGGCTGGGAATGCCACCGCCCACGGCAATCACCGCGCGCCACTTGGCAAAGCGAGCGCCCATTTGAGAATACCCAGCCAGGCGGTCACGCAATCCGTCCAGCCCTTCGGTTACCTTCTCTCCAGGATGTGCCGCCATATCCTTGGCGCCGGCGTCAACCTTGATGCCGGGAATGATTCCCGCGTCGACGAGCGCTTTGGCAAAGGGAGTGCCGTCTTTTTTCCGCTGGTGGATCGTCTCGTCAAAGAGGATCGCGCCGCTGATGCTCTCTCCGAGACCGGGCGTGGTCACAATCAACTCCCGATACGCGCGCCGGGTCTCCTCGGTTTGGGGAATCCCCAATTTCGCAAATCGTTTATTGCAGGTGGGGGTGCTTTCATCCATCGCCAGCAGGCCCTTGTCCCCGGCGACCATCGCTCTCGCTGTGTCTATGAGCTGTTGCGCGTTCATTTGACGCTCCATTTCCAATTCCGAATCTCCGGCATGTCCTCGCCGTTTTTGTCGATGTACTGCTTGTGCTCGATCAGCTTGTCCTTGAGCTGCTGCTTCAGATAGATGCCCTCGTCGCCGGTCTGCGGCAGGCGGTCGATGGCGTCCATCACTAGGTGGAAGCGGTCCAGATCGTTCAGCACCGCCATGTCGAAGGGCGTGGTGATGGTGCCTTCTTCCTTGTAGCCGCGGACGTGTATGTTGTCGTGGTTCGTGCGGCGGTAAGTCAGCCGGTGGATCAGCCATGGGTAGGCATGGAAGGCGAAGATCACCGGTTTATCCCTGGTGAACAGCTCGTCGAAATCCCTGTCGCTCAAGCCGTGCGGGTGCTCGGTCTGTGGCTCCAGCCGCATGAGGTCGACCACGTTGACCACCCGGATTTTCAGACCGGGCAGATGCTCGCGCAGAATGGAGACGGCGGCGAGCGTTTCGAGCGTGGGCACGTCGCCACAGCAGGCCATAACCACGTCGGGGGCAACGGCCTGATCGTTGCTGGCCCACTGCCAGATGCCGATGCCCTCGGTGCAGTGCTTGACGGCGGCGTCCATCGACAGCCACTGCGGTGCGGGGTGCTTTCCGGCGACCACGACGTTGACGTAATGACGGCTACGCAGGCAGTGGTCCATCACCGAGAGCAGGCAGTTGGCGTCCGGCGGAAGGTAAACACGCACGATCTCGGCCTTCTTGTTCACGACGTGATCGAGGAAACCCGGATCCTGGTGCGTGAAGCCGTTGTGATCCTGGCGCCAGACGTGCGAGGCCAGTAAGTAGTTCAGCGACGCGATCTTCCGCCGCCACGGTAAGTGCGATGTGACCTTCAGCCATTTGGCATGCTGGTTGAACATGGAATCGACAATGTGGATGAACGCCTCGTAGCAGTTGAAGAGGCCGTGCCGCCCGGTGAGCAGGTAGCCCTCGAGCCAGCCCTCGCACTGGTGCTCGCTGAGCATTTCCACGATACGGCCATCGGGCGCGAGAAACTCGTCGTTCGGCACGGTGGCGGCGTCCCATTGGCGTTTGGTGACTTCGAACACGGCCTCGAGTCCGTTGGACAGCGTCTCGTCAGGTCCAAAGACCCGGAAGTTCCGCTGCGGGCCGTTCAGCCTGGCCACATCGCGCAGGAACGGCCCGAGCGCGTGCGTGTCGCCGATGCCGCGCGCCCCCGGCGAGGGCACGTCCTCCGCGTAGTCGCGGAAATCGGGCATCCGCAGGTCGCGAAGCAGAATGCCGCCGTTGGCGTGGGGATTCGCTCCCATGCGCCGTTCGCCCTTGGGAGCGAGGCCGGCCAACTCCGGCATCAGGCGGCCCTGCCCATCGAAGAGCTCCTCGGGCCGGTAGCTCCGCAGCCAGTCTTCCAACAGCTTGAGGTGTTCGGGATGAGTGGCTGGGTCCGAAAGCGGCACCTGGTGCGAACGGAATGTTCCTTCGACCTGCAGCCCGTCCACCACTTTCGGCCCGGTCCAGCCCTTGGGTGAATTGAGGACGATCATCGGCCAGCGCGGCCGCGCGAGGTTACCGTGGACGCGCGCGTCCTGCTGGATCTGCCTGATCTGCTCCACCGCTGTGTCGAGCGCTGCGGCCATGGCCTGATGCATGGACTCGGGCTCGTGGCCCTCGACGAAGTAGGGAGTCCACCCGTAACCGCGGAGTAGCTGCTCCAATTCCTCGTGAGTGATGCGGGCCAGGACCGTCGGGTTGGAGATCTTGTAGCCGTTGAGATGCAGGATCGGCAGCACCGCGCCGTCCGTGGCCGGATTGAGGAACTTGTTGGAGTGCCATGCCGTGGCCAGCGGCCCGGTTTCGGCCTCGCCATCGCCGACGACGCAGGCGACCACGAGATCGGGATTGTCGAAAACCGCACCAAATGAGTGGCTGAGCGAATAGCCCAGCTCGCCGCCTTCGTGGATCGATCCGGGGCATTCGGGAGAAACGTGGCTGGGGATTCCTCCGGGAAATGAAAACTGAATGAAGAGCTTCCGAAGCCCGTCCTCATCCTGACTGATGTTGGGATAGATCTCGCTGTAAGTGCCTTCGAGGTAGGTATTGCCCACGATGGCCGGGCCGCCGTGCCCCGGGCCGGAGACGTAAATCATGTCGAGGTCGTACTTTTTGATGACCCGGTTCAAGTGCACGTAAATGAAGTTCTGCCCGGGCGTCGTGCCCCAGTGTCCCAGAAGCATGTGCTTCACATCCGCCAGCGCCAGCGGCCGCTTCAGCAGCGGGTTGTCGTAGAGATAGATCTGGCCTACGGATAGATAGTTGGCGGCGCGCCAATAGGCGTCCATCCTGTGGAGCAGTTCCGGCGTAAGAGTCGTTGTCATCCTTCGATTCTCCTTCTTCGCGAGGTAAGGGGGCGACGACGTGTTAACTTAGACGGCGCTCACGGAGAAAGAGGACCGGTATTCAGCCCGGTGCAGCCAGTAGGGCGGCCGGCCGTAGTGGAAGTAGAGCCGATGTTCATAGTCTCGAGTAATGGGCATGGACTCCACATACTCCGGGCCGTTCTGGATGGCCTCCCGGGTGAGGCCGACATAGACCTTGGAATCCGTCCAACTTACCCGCTCAATCCACGCCGGCGAAACCAGTACCCTCTTGCCCGGCCACCAATTCCGCGTTGCCACCTCGATGTAACGGATAGCCCAGGCTTCGTCGTCCACGACAAATCCGTCCACATGGCCGACCTCACCATCGGCCGCCCCAATGTAGTATCCAGTGACCGCTTCGGTACTGCGCAGATGCGAATCCGTGGACTCCTGCCGGATCCTCTCGGCCCTCGCTTCTCCGGTCGGAGCGGTGCATACAGCCGCGAGCTCCGACGGTTGGAGCGCCGGACCCCACAAGTACGGGCCACCCCAATAATCGGGATACCCGTAATAGCTGAGGTATGCGGCCTCGTGCTGGCGAGAAACGGGCTGGTGCGTCGCGATGTCGGGACTGTTTTCAACCTGCTTCATAG
>DATNLV010000276.1:0-3624 GCA_035602665.1 Bryobacteraceae bacterium
CGATGCCGTTCCGCAAGTCGGCGGTGGCCACGGTTACGAATGAGGGCCGCAAGCCGGTGGGCGCGTTCTATTCCAATATCGACTATCAACTGCTTCCCGCGTGGCCCGAGGACGCTCTGTATTTCCACGCGCAATACCGGCAGGCGTCGCCATGTGTGCCGAGCCATCGCGGCATCCACAACCTGGACGGCAAGGACAACTACGTCTTCTGCGAGACGCGCGGGCGCGGCCACCTGATGGGCGTGACTCTGGGCGTGATCCAGAACGCCGACGGCTGGTTCGGCGAAGGCGACGATATGATTTTCGTCGACGACGAGACTACGCCGGTCATCAACGGCACCGGCACGGAGGACTACTTCCTCGGGAGCTGGGATTTCGGCGGGCGCGATGGCGCGCAGGCCTTTGCCCACCGCTTCT
Source organism: Bryobacteraceae bacterium (assembly GCA_035602665.1). GTDB lineage: Bacteria > Acidobacteriota > Terriglobia > Bryobacterales > Bryobacteraceae > DASWZN01. The sequence goes on from DATNLV010000276.1 coordinate 418, forward strand.
ACGGCGCTCCGCTGATCGCGCTGCCGGAGAGGACCGGAGGCCGCTATTGCTGCTATCGCTGGCACGGGGACAACCCGGTGACCTTCACGAAATATCTGAAGCACACCATCGAGCACGGGCACGCCAACGATCGCGGCGACAATTACTTTTCTGTGGGGTATTGGTATCAGACGGCGCCGGCGACGGAGCTGGTCCCGCTGCCGGCGGTGGACGAGCGGATACCGCGGATCAAGCTGTAGGGACCTGTGCTGAGTGGCCGGAGGAACATCGTGAAGGTAAGAACGGAGCAACCAAGCGCGACGGCCAGGGCGGAGAGCCCCGATGAGGTGTGCCAGCGTGAATCCAAATCTCCTCCAAAGCTGACCGTTCGCCTGTCGGCTGAGGAAAGCCCGGTCACAGGTTACGTGTTGATCGAGGGTTCACCCAAGGCCCTGAGGTTTCTGGCGTCTCTGTTAGGCGCACAGGCGCGCGCCAAAGACTGCGGGTCCCAGTTGCACCCGAACGGACCCGGGAATATCTTCTTCTCCCGAAAATCCGAGCTGGGCATCTACATCCACAGACTCCCCTGCGCCTCGCGTCCGACGAAGCACAGGAAGCACTGAACTCGGCGGGAGCTAGCTGGCGGCGCCGGCGGCGGCCAGCCAGAACCAACTGGCCAGGACGACGGCGGCGGCCACGGCGTATTGGACCCAGCGCGAGTGGGCGCGGCGGGTCTTGCCGTCCTCGCCGGTCAGGGTGGACATCTCGACGTAGGGGCGCAGTCCCCGGCGGAACCATCCTTCGATGGTGACTTTCTGCCCGACGTAGGACTCGGCCGCCGTGGTCGCAAACAGAATCCGCGCGAAGGGAATGGACTGGCGGTAGAGCACGAAGAGAATGCCGGTGGAGTCGCGCAGCACCAGGTCGGGGCTCCAGAAGGCGCCGGGAACGCCGCGCCCGAGAATCTCGCCCTCGAGACGCACCGCTTTGGGCCGCATCTCGGAGACTTCGACATCTTCGATCAACCGGCCGATGGTCGCCGGCTGAAATTCGCCGTGATAGCGGTACCAGGTGCGCAGAATCCAACTCGCGCCGGCCAGCATGAGAAGACCCGGGGCGGTGCCGTACGAGAGTTGGATGTCCAGACCGGCCAGCCACTCCCGCAAAACGAACACTGAGACCAGGGCCGCGCCGCTCAACCACGGGAGCGCCCACAGGATCGCCTCCAGCGGAAAGTTGCCCCATTGGATGCGCTGGTCGGACGGCAGTTGGTATTGCGGAGCCTGGTGCAACGCCTCCGCATCGCGGTTGAGAGCGCGGACTCGCAGCGCGGTGAGCGGATGCGTCGAGCTCAATTCGTACAGCCGGGCCCAGGGATTCACCAGGTCCCAGCGCATCACGTTGGCGGAGTCGCTGGGGCTGGCGCCGGCCAGCGCGAGGGCCGCGCCTGAACGAACGTTCGAGATGCCCATCAGCGCCAGGGAGCCGGTGAGGCTGTGGCTGCGCTGCAACCGTGCCTTCTCCTTCTTGTCAGCGCCGGCCATCGCTTCCCCGTAGCGGCCTTCGGCGCGCACCATTCCGTAAGCAATCTTGATCAAGGCGGAAGAGAGGGCATCCGGAGCGTGGGTCACCTCGGCGGCGTAATGGTCGGCGAAGTACTCGCGCGTGCGGTTCAGCAGGAGCACGATGAACTGGCTGATCAGATAGCAGAGGTATGCCGAGTAGGCGACCACGGCCCCTCTTCGGCTCCTTCGCGTGAAGACGTAGAGCTGATAGAGGATGAGCGGCGCAAGCGCGGCGATGGTCATCACCGCGAAATCCCAGTGCTCGATGTGGCCGATTTCGTGCGCCAGGACGGCGTTGACTTCCTCGGGCTTGAGGACTTCGAGCAGGCCGGTGGTGACGACAACGCGGGAGTCGGCCGGGACGTGGCCGAAGGAGAACGCGTTCGGCGTGCCGCTTTCGATCATGCCCAGGCGGGGAACTTTGAGGTGGCGCTCGGCGCACAGCTTTTCGACAAACTCGCGGTTGGCCGCGGGCAGCTCGAGGTCCCAGCGGATGTGCATCAGCCAGCCGATGAGCCAGGGCGCCACCAGGTATTGAAGGCCGACGAAGGCCACGGCGAAGACCAGCGCCAGCCACAGCGGCGCGCCCGCGTTGGAGAGGTACGCATCGCCGATCGCAAACACCAGGCCATAGAGCGCGAGAAGGATGACCAGGGAGCGGGTAACGAACTTCATTTGAGGCTATGTTAGCGTATCGCGATGGCTCCCGATCCAGCGCGGCGTTTGGCGGCAGTATTCGAGGTAGCTCGCGCCGCCTTTGCGCCGCAGGTGCGGCTCTTCCAGAAAGACGACCACCAGGTGGAAGAAGACGGACACGGCAACGGCATAGAGCAGTAGCCGCGTGGAACCGAAAAACACGCCTTCTCCGAACACCGCCGCCGCCACGCTCAGGTACATCGGGTTCCGCGAATAGCGATAGAGGCCCTGCCGCACGAGCGCCCGCGGCTCTTCTCCCAGGAAGAAACGCAGGTGGCGCGTGAAGAAGATGGCGGGCGTTCCTCCGCCTTTTAGAAGGAAATCCGCCGCGCATAACAGATACCCGACGGCGCCCGCGGCCATCAGCGCGAAGCCGGCCCAGCGCCATGGACCGGCGTCAAAGGCGCGCAGCTCGTGGCCGGAGGCGAGCAGCAGGCGCGGGGCCCAGCCGGCCACGAAGCCGGGCACGAGGAGGGTGAAGATCAATGCGCGAAGGGTGAGCATTCACGCGATCTCGAGCTCGCGGTTGAAGAAGCCGACCACGTACTTCCAGATCAGGTAATACCCGGCGATCGCGACGACGAGGCCGAAGGGGAAGGCCGCGAGAACGAAGTGCGGGATGTCCAGGGCCAGGGCCCACAGGACGGCGAGGCCGATGGGTGCGATGATCAGCGGCACCAGCGCGCCGAACAGGCCGATGGGGATTTGCCTGCGCCGGCGCACGGCGACGTACAACATGTTCCAGAGGCCCCACAGATTCGGCACCAATGCCATGGGGAAGACCAGGGCGCGCTCGATCGGCACCGGGAACTGAAGGCCCAGGCGCACGATGCAGAACATTGTCAGCGCCAGCACCATGAAGGCGCTGGGCACGGTGATGCCGGCCATGTAGGCCCTGAGATAGACGTGTTTCGACATATAGCCCTCCATGAAGAGCGGGTCTGGAGACCCGCTGCAGGCGTGGACG
>DATNLV010000283.1:0-3039 GCA_035602665.1 Bryobacteraceae bacterium
GCCGCCGCGGAGTTGAACCGCGCACACCGGGTTTGCAGGCCGGGCGCTCACCGCTTGCTGTTGCGGCGCATGGCACCCCGGGGGTGATTCGAACACCCAGTAGCGGGTTTGGAATCCGCGAGCCTCACCATCGGCAACCGGGGCAAGTGGTGCGCCCGGCTGGATTCGAACCAGCACTGTACCGCTTTTGAGGCGGTTGCCTCTGCCGTTGGACTACGGGCGCATGGTAGGCTCGGTCGGATTCGAACCGACACTGGACGCGGTCTGAGCGCGTTGCCTCTGCCGTTGGGCTACGAGCCTGTGGTGTTCGGGGCGAGATTCGAACTCGCAACAATGCGGTTCTCAGCCGCATGCGTCTGCCAGCTTGCGCCACCCGAACGTTGGTGGGCAGTCAAGGATTTGAACCTTGGATGTTACCCGTAGGGTTACCGGGGCTACGGCCCGGCGCTTTCAGCCTCTCAGCCAACTGCCCAAACACGAATTGTCAAAGATCTGGCGGAAGGCAGGCGACTCGAACGCCTATGTCCCGAGGGACCCTGGCTTAGCGGGCCAGTGGGATACCAATTACCCGAGCCTTCCGGATAACTGCTGCTAATAGCTGTACGGGGGACTTACAGACTAAGTGAGAGACACCAAGAGTGTCCGACTGAGAGTCGGTAGGATAGGAGACCGCAACTGAGAAAGCGCCGCATCTATCATTACTATATAGCGAACTACGGCGCTCAGTCAAGATACTTGTCGGCGGTATCTCGGTCGAACCTGGGGCGTTTGACTGCGCCGAGGCGCTGGCCCGCGTGGCTTGTGCGATCAAGTGATCTGTTTCGGGCTCGGCGGGGCGCTGGCCGATCGAGCCCGTCACTTCATGAGCAGACCTCAGCGGCGTTCGCCTCCGAGAGCATTAGACCCGCAAGGACCGCTCGCGGAGATACACTGGTCTTGCTCCGGAGACATGCTCCGCTTGGAACCAGCGGCGCCTAAGTAAGAGAGTCAGAAGCTAGAATGCACTCGAGGCAAACGAGGATGTCGCGCCGGGAGGCCTTGGTCACACTGCTTGCGGCCGGCATGCCGGCAACGGCGCGCGGCGCGGTAAAGCTGCTCGGCGGGGCAAGCGGCGCCGCTCTTCTGTTGGACGTGCGAACGCGCCGCCTGGTCGGGGTGGAAGGCTCCGATCTGGCGCGGCGGGCGCTCATTCCGCCCGGGTCAACGTTGAAGCCGTTCAGCCTCCAGGCGCTGCTCGAAGCCGGCAAACTCGATCCGCGCGCGCAGTTTCCGTGTCCCGGGAAGCTTGCGATCGCCGGCCGTTCGTTCAACTGCTCGCATCCGCCCCTTGACTCGCCAGCGGATATTGCCGGCGCGATCGCGTACTCCTGCAACTGCTTCGTGGCGCACTTCGCCGAGCGGTTCGGGCCGGGAGAACTGGCCGAGCGGCTGCTAAGTTTCGGCCTGGCTTCGCCGACCGGACTGCTGGGCGATTCGGAAACAGCAGGCCGCGTTCTGCCCGCGGCGACGCCCGATGCGAAGCGTCTACAAGCCATCGGCGAGGATCGAGTCCTGGTCACGCCACTCGGCTTGCTCATGGCATACCGGCGTCTTGCATCTCTCGCGGCGCGGCCGGAGATGGCGCCCATCATCGACGGGCTGGAAGGCGCGGTCGAGTACGGGACTGCGCAAATGGCCCAGGTCCCCGGCTTGCGCGTCGCGGGCAAAACCGGTAGCGTCATGACTGCGGCGGGCGCGCACGCCTGGTTCGCCGGTTTTGCTCCTAGCCGTTCTCCCGAAGTCGTGGTCACAGTGGTTGTGCAAGGCCGCTCCGGAGCTGGCGACGCGGCTCCTATCGGCGGCCGGCTGGTGGCGGCGCACAAGGCGGGTCGGCTTTGACACGCGCGTTGATCCTTCTCTCGGCGGCCATCCCTCTGTGCGCCGCGCCGCCAACGTTGAAAGTACGCCTGGCGCAGGGGGACGGCGGCAAGCTGGTCGAGCTTCCGCTCGAAGAGTACGTGGCGGCCGTCGTGGCCGGCGAGAGCGGCGTGTTTCGATCCGACGAAGCTCTGAAGGCGATGTCTGTGACGGCGCGCACGTACGCGCTCAGGTTGCGCGGCAGGCATGCGGCCGAGGGTTTCGATTTCTGCGCGACCACGCACTGCCAGCGCGTCGACCTGCGGGCTGTTACCGCGCACATAGAATCGATGGCCGCGGAGACCGCCGGTGAGCTCTTGTGGTTTGGAGGCCGGCTGGCGTTCGCCTGCTACAGCCGGGATTGCGGCGGCAGGACCGAAGACGCCGAGGCAGTTTGGCCGGACCTGGGCGCGCCCTACCTCAAGAGCCGCGACGACCCTTATTGCAAGCGAGCCCGGACGCCCGCGTGGCAGTGGACTGCCTCCAGCGGGGACATCGCGAAGGCGCTGAGCCGGTCGAATCTGCGTGCGCCGAGCCGCATCGAGCGCATCGAGACCTCGCGAAGAACGGCGTCCGGTCGTGCCAGAGTGCTCGATCTTATCGGTGGCGGCGAACGGATCGCCATCAGCGCCAGCACGTTCCGCTTCGCTCTCGGGCGCGGGCTGGGCTGGGACACACTGCGCAGCGATGAATACGAGGTCGAGTCTGCAAACGGCCGGATCATTTTTCGGGGATCGGGCTACGGGCACGGCGTGGGATTGTGCCAGCGCGGCGCCGATCAGATGGGTCTCGAGGGCCATTCCTACCGCGAGATCCTGGCGTTCTACTATCCCGGAGCCGTGGTCGGGCTTACCGCCCGCGGATTCGACTGGCTGCGCCTGGGCGGTGAATCGCTGGCGGTGCTGGCCACCGATCCCGACTCGGGGCACATTGTGCTGGAACTCGCAGAACGCCTGGGCCGCACCCTCTGCCAGCGGACCCGGATAGCGCTGCCGAGTGAGACCGAGATTCGGGTTTATCCCGATGTTCAAACCTTCCGGGACGCGACCGGCGAGCCGGGCTGGGTGGCGGCGCACGTGGCGGGCGCGCGGATTCATATGCAGCCCGTGCGCGTTCTGCGCAGCCACGGGGCGCTCGAGCGAA
>DATNLV010000302.1:0-2302 GCA_035602665.1 Bryobacteraceae bacterium
ACCCGGCGCAAACGGCTGCTATTCGCGCTCCCGGTCCCGGGGACCGAGAAGCGGGTCGGGCTGTCGAGTTCGAGCCCCTCCACCGTTTCCACGCCCAACAAGTGACCCCATGAAGATCGCAGCGCCCCTTCTGGTGTTAGGATTCGCGACCCTCTGGATCTGGGCCGGCCCGCCCGACGCGCCATCGTTCACTGAGCTTGTGCTTCCAGCCGGCAAAGGCCCCGGCCCCATCGCCGTCGCGGACCTGAACCGCGATGGCAAACCCGACATCCTCGTGGCCAACCAGCAGAGCGAGAACCTAAGCGTTCTCCTGGGCGATGGAAAAGGCCATTTCCTGCCCTCGCCCCATTCGCCGTTTCCCGTTGGCCATCTCCCCAACGACATCGCGATCGGCGATTTCAACGGCGACGGCAACCTCGATCTCGTGATTCCGAATCACCAGACGCCTTATGTGACCGTCCTCCTGGGTGACGGAAAGGGTGGATTCCGTCCCGCTCCGCATTCGCCCTTCGCTACCCAATCCTATCCCCACCCTCATGGCGCCGCGGCCGCGGACTTCACTGGCGACGGCAAGCTGGACGTGGTCATCGATAGCTGGGGCAACAACAGAGTCCTGCTGCTCCCGGGAGACGGGGCCGGAAACCTCATCCCGCCTGGACAGCCGTTTGCCGTCGGCAAACGCCCCTATCAACGGCTGCGCTCTGCCGACTTCAACAAGGACGGAAAGCCCGATCTGGTCACCACCAACCTCGACGGCAACAACGTCACCATTCTTCTGGGAGACGGAAAGGGTGGATTCCACGAAGCACCCGGCTCACCGTTTCCGGCGGGAGCGGCGCCATGGGCCATCGCCATCGAGGACATCAACCGCGATGGCAATCCGGATCTGGTAGTGATTCCCTATGCGCCTGATGTGAAGGACCCCCGCCAGATCGGTGTGACCATCCTGCTCGGCGATGGCAAAGGCCGCTTCACCACCATGCCGGGCTCGCCGCTGCCTCTCGACGGATGCCAGGGACCAAACGGCGTGGCCACTGGCGACCTCAACGGCGACGGATTCCGCGATATCGTCGTCTCCTGCGCCCAGAGCAATAGCATCGTGATGTTTCTCGGCTCGCGCTCGGGGGGCGGGCTTCAGCCCGCGCGGGGCTTCAGCCCCGCCTCAATCCGGCAGCTCAAGGAAACCGGCTGGTCGGGCCTCGCCGTCGCTGACCTCAATGGCGACGGAAAGGACGACATAGTCGTCGGCAACAGCGCCAGCGGGACCATCACCGTTCTCTTCAGCAAGTGAGCCAGCGTCCGGGCTTGTGGGGCAGGATGGAATCCTGCGCGCCGATTGGCAATCGGCGCTGGGCGGCCACACCCTACTCGCCGCGCAGCGCCCGCACCGGATCGATCGATGCCGCGCGCCGCGCCGGCACGAAGGCCGCGGCCAGCGCGACCGCCGTCAGAGCCGTCACCGCGGCGGCCAGCAGCATCGGGTCGCGCGGTTTCACTCCGTAGAGTTGCGATTCAATCACCTTGCCCAGCGCCAGCGCGACGGGCAGCCCCACCGCCGCGCCCGCCACCAGCAGCACGGCGACCTCCTTCAGAACGATCCGATACACGTCCGCCCGCGCCGCCCCCAGCGCCATCCGCACTCCGATCTCCACCGTGCGCCGCGCCACCGCATAGGACACCACGCCGTAGAGTCCCACCGCCGCCAGCAGCGTGGCCAGCAGGCCGAACCCGGCCGCCAGCGTCGCGATCGATCGCTCAATCGAGACCGAGCGGTCCACGCGAGACTGCATGGTCGCCATGTCCATCACCGGCAGGTTGGCGTCGATCTGCCGCAGCGCCGCCCGTACCGCCGGCGCCAGCTGCGCCCCGTAGCCGCGGACGTAGACCACGGTGCGGTCCAGCGGGTGTCCTTCCCACGGAAAATAGAGAAACGGCTTGGCCGGCTCTCGAAGCGATTCGTGCGCTATGTCGTGGGCTATGCCGGCCACTTCGTACTCGATGTGCGATCGCGACGTCCCCACCCGCAGCCCCAGCGGGTTCCGCCCGGGGAAATACTTCTTGGCGAACGCCTGGTTGATGATTGCGACCTTGGCCCCCGCCGTGTTGTCGTGCTCGTTGAACTCGCGCCCGGCGACGATCGGAATCCGCATCGCGCGGAAGAAGCCCGGGCTCAGGCTGTCGGTGCTGGCCTCGTCGGCAGTGGCGGGCGTGCGCCCTTCCACGTAAACTCCCGTGCCCATGTCGCCGTCCGCGAACGGCCCCAGTCCCGCATAGCCCACCGTCTCGACACCGGGCAGGCTTG
>DATNLV010000313.1:0-20751 GCA_035602665.1 Bryobacteraceae bacterium
CGGACGTGCTGCTTCTGGATGAGCCTACGAATCACCTGGATCTCGAAGGCATCCTCTGGCTCGAGGACGCAATCCGCACCGCCAACGCCTGCCTGGTGGTCACACACGACCGGTACTTTCTGGAGAACGTCGCTACACGAATGGTGGAGGTCAACCCGGTCTATCCAGGGAGCGCGTTCCAGGTGAATGGAAACTACAGCGAGTTCCTGGAGCGGCGCGAAGAGTTCCTCGAGGCGCAGGCCAAGCAGCAGGACTCGCTGGCGACGAAGGTGCGCCGCGAGGTGGAGTGGCTTCGACGGGGACCGAAAGCCAGGACCGGCAAGTCGCGCGCGAGGATCGACGCCGCGGGAAGGCTGATCGAGGAGCTCTCGGCCGTCACGGCGCGCAACCGCACGGCAACGGCGAAGATCGACTTCACGGCGTCGGATCGGCAAACCAAGCGCCTGATCGAGGCCGAAGGCATCGGAAAAACACTCGGCGGGCGCCGGCTGTTTCAGAACTTGAACCTGACCCTCTCGCCGGGCGTTCGAATCGGCCTGGTTGGGGCGAACGGGAGCGGCAAGACCACCCTGCTCAGGATCCTCGAAGGCCAGATGGAGTCTGACGAAGGAACCGTGCGACGGGCGGACCGGCTGCAAATCGTCAGCTTCGCGCAGGACCGCGGCGCGCACCTTGACCTCCAGCTCAGCCTGCGCCGCACGTTGTGTCCGGAGGGCGACTCGGTGATTTACCGCGGGCGCCCCATTCACGTTGCCGGATGGGCCAAGCGCTTCCTGTTCGGCGACGAGCAGCTCGAGACGCCGATGTCGCGATTCTCGGGCGGCGAGCGGGCGCGCGCCATGATCGCGCGGCTGATGCTGGAGACGGCGGACGTTCTTTTGCTCGACGAACCGACCAACGATCTGGACATCCCGACGCTGGAGGTGCTGGAGGACAGCTTGCTCGAGTTCTCGGGCGCCATCGTCCTGGTGAGCCACGACCGGTATCTGCTCGACCGTGTGTCGACCGTGGTGATCGGCCTCGACGGAAGAGACGGAGGCGTTTTCGCGGACTACTCGCAGTGGGAGGCATCGCGAAGCGATGTGGCCCCGCAGACGCCGGTGGTGAAAGAGCCGCGGCTGTCGCAGGCGCCCGAAGAAGGGCCCCGTAGAAAGCTGGCCTACCTGGAACAGCGCGAATGGGATGCCATGGAAGCGAAGATCCTGGAGGCCGAACGCGAGTTGGCCGTGCGCCAGCGCGAGATGCAGGAGGCCACGTCGGACGCGCGGCGATTGAGGGAGGCCTACGAAGAGCTGCAAACGGCGCAGCGGTCGGTCGAGGGTTTGTACGCGCGCTGGGCGGAACTGGAAGATAAGTTGGCGAAGTGATGCTTCCGGGGCGTTCCACGGCGAGGTACAATGGACCGGCTTAGCGTCCCCATGCCCCCTACCCGCAAAGGCACAACAGCAACCATTCTTCTCGCCGATGGCAACGCCGGAGATCGGACCGAGTTGCGGCGGATCTTCGAGCGGGACGGCTTTTCGGTGAGCGAGACCGCTTCGGCTGAACCGCCCGACCTGATCGTGCTGCACAGCGCCGATCTTTGCCGGGCGTTCCGGCAGGACCCGCTGACCAGGCATATTCCGATCCTCCAGCTTCACTCGCCGCATGCGCGGCACTCGGCTCCCGAAGCCGCTCCGGATGCATGCCTCACCGCGCCAGCCGAACCGGCCGCGATGATTGCTGTCGCGCGGGCGTTGGTGCGCGCGCGGCGCGCGGAGCAGCGCGAAGACGGCACCGGCCGCACATTCCGGGCGGCGCTGGAGGCCATCGGCTGTTGCGCGCTCATGCTGGATTCATCCGGTATGATCCGGCAGGTGAACCGGGCCGTGTGCGAACTGATTGGGAGACCGGAGGAGGACCTGATCGGGAAGCACTACCTTGAAGTGGCGCCCGGCATAACCGAATCGGAAGCGGAACTACCGTTCGACCGCGCGCGGCGAACCCTGGGCCGGCAATTCGCCGAACTCCAGGCGGGGGGCCGATCGTTTCGCGTGGAGGTGTATCCGCTTCTGGATGGCAATGGCGCGTTCGCAGGCGCCCTGCGAACCATCGAGGACATCACGGACCGCCAGTCCGCCGAACGCGACCGTGAGCGCCTTGTGAGCCAGCTCGCAAGCGAGCGGGCGCGCCTGGAAACGGTCCTGCAGCAAATGCCGGCGGGCGTCATCATGGCGGAGGCGCCGTCCGGAAAACTGGTTCTGATCAACGGACGTGTGGAGTCCATTTTTCGCGGGCCGTTCCGCATCGGCGGCGGCATCGAAGACTATTTTCAGTACCAGGCCTTCCGGCCGAACGGGCGGCCCTACAAGCCGGACGAGCACCCGCTCGCCCGCACCATCCGAGACGGCGAGGTGATCACGGACGAGGAGATGGAGGTGGTGCGCGCCGACGGAACCCGCGCCGCCGTGCTGGTCAGCTCAGCCCCGATCCGCAACTCCGAGGGCGCCATCCTCGCGGGCGCGCTCACGTTTCACGACGTCACTGAACGCACGCAGCTCGAGCACCAACTCCGCCAGGCCCAGAAGATGGAGGCGATGGGCCGCCTAGCCGGGGGGGTGGCGCACGACTTCAACAACCTGCTGACGGTCATAGGCGGCTACGGCCAGATGGTGCGGGACGCGCTCGATCCGAAGAGCCCCTTGCGCAGAGACCTCGATGCGATCCTCGAAGCCTCCGACCGGGCCTCGACGCTGACGCGGCAGTTGCTGACCTTCAGCCGCCGCCAGATGGTGGAGCCCAGGGTCCTGGATCTGAATCGGAACATCTCCCGGATCAGCCGGATGCTGCGCCGCGTGATCCGCGAAGACATCGAGCTGGTGACGCTGCTGAAGGCCGACCCGGCGCGGGTCAAGGCCGATCCGGCGCAGATCGAGCAAGTCCTGATGAACATCGCGGTCAACGCCAAAGATGCGATGCCGAAGGGCGGGAAGCTGACCGTGGAGACGGCGTTTGTCGAGATCGCCGAAGAGGCCGAGGCGCTGGACGGGCTGAAGCCCGGCCAATACGTTGCCCTGTCGATGACCGATACGGGCACCGGGATGGACGCCGAGACGCAGAGCCATTTGTTCGAGCCGTTCTTCACCACCAAGAGCAAGGGCAAAGGAACGGGGCTGGGGCTGTCCACGGTTTACGGCATCGTGAAGCAGAACGGCGGCGAGATCGTCATCTCGAGCGAGCTCGGGCGCGGCACCGCGGTCCGCATGTATTTCCCGCTGGCCGAGGAGCGCGTTAAGAGCGGCGGCGGCGCTGGCCGGCGGCCGGCCGAGCGGCCCGGATCCGAAACCATCCTGGTGGTGGAGGACGATGCCGAAGTGCGGAAGCTGGCCGCGGAGATGCTAAGCCGGCAGGGTTACACCGTGCTGGAGGCGGCCTCGGGACCAGAGGCGCTCCGCGTCTGGAAGCAGCACGCGAGTTCCATCGACCTGATCCTCACCGACGTGGTCATGCCGTCGATGGCCGGCCCCGAACTTGCCGCCAAGCTGATGGCCGAGCGCGCGGACCTCAAGGTGCTTTACATGTCCGGATACCCCGAGGACGTGATGGCGAAGCACGGACTCACCGCCTCGGAGTCGACCTTCGTCCACAAGCCATTCACCTCCGACGCGCTGATTCACTCCGTGCGTCTGGTGTTGGACGCTGAACACGACGAACGATGAACGATCGGATGGAGCAGTTGTTTCAGCGGGCCGGGATGGGGTGGTTCCGGTCCGATCTGAGCGGCCGCCTGCTCGACTGTAACCAGGCGCTGGCGGTCATGCTCGGCCTGGAGAGCCCCGCCGCATTGCTCGGCCACAACGCCGCCGAATTCTACTGGTCGCCGGCCGAGCGCGACGAGCTGGTGGAACGTCTGGTGCGGGACCGCCGCGTCGATGCCGTCGAGGTGCGCCTCCGGCGCGTAAGCGGTGAGATGCTCTGGGCGCTCGGCAGCGCGCAATTCGCAGACGACGAGCCGGGCGTAGTCGAGGCCTCGGTCCTGGACATCAGCGGCCGCAAGCGTGGCGAGGTGCAAGCCGCACGCCTGAGCCGCGCCGGTCAAGTGTTGAACCGTGTGGTGCGGTCCTGCGCGGGCGACCGCGACCGCGGTGCGCTGCTGGCGGAGGTTTGCCGAATCGCCGTAGAGGACGGCGGCCTGCGAGCCGCATGGGTCCGGGAGCCGGATGAGGCGGTGCGGGTGATGAGGCCGGCCGCGCGCATCGCCGTTCCACCCGGTGTGGGCCGCTTCGTCTCGAACGACCTGCGGAAGGATGCCGGCCTGGGAGACTGGTCGAAAGAAGCGGCTGCTCAGGGGTGTCGTTCCTGCGCGGTCTTCCCCGTCCCGGTTGAGAACGGCCTCTCCTGTGCCCTCGGCCTGTACGCCGCCGAGGCAGGCTTCTTCGACGCGCAGACCGTGGAACTACTCGATCTGGCGGCCGGCCATCTCTCGCTCGCACTCGAGAGAATGGAGCGCGACGCCGCCGGTCCGTCGAGCGAACCCGCGCGCGGCACCGCGGCTCGCCGCGAGCACGACGACCACCGCATTGCCAACATCCTCGAGAGCATCACCGATGGCTTCTTCGCGGTGGACCGCGAATGGCGCTTCACCTACCTCAACCGCAGGGCCCAGCAGATCGTCGGCCGCAAGCGCGAAGAGGTGCAAGGGAAGCGCCTTTGGGACGAGTTCCCCGAACTGGCGGGCTCCGTCTTTCGCCAGGAGCTCGAGCGCGCCTTCGATTCCCAGCAGCCGATCGAGTTTTCCGCTCCCTACACTCCGCTGAGCCTGTGGCTGGATGTTCACGCCTACCCGTCGGCGGACGGGCTGGCCGTGTATTTCCAGGACATCACGATGCGCCGGGTTCAGGAGGATCAGTCCCGCCAATCGCAGCGGCTGGAGGCGCTGGGGCGTCTGGCGGGCGAAGTGGCGCACGACTTCAACAACCTGCTGACCATCATCGGCGGCCATGGCCGGATCGCGCTGGAATCCGTTGACAAGAGCCAGGGCGGGCTGCGCCGCGATATCGAGATCGTGGTGGAGGCGGCGGTGCGCGCCTCGGCTCTTACGCGGCGACTGCTGACCTTCAGCCGCCGCCAGGTGGTGCAGCCGCGCGTTCTCGATCTGAATCGGCTGGTGACCAGGGTGGCGCGAATGCTCGAGCGCATGACGCGCGAGGACATCGAGTTGCGCCTGCTGCTGCGGGCCGGGCTGTGGCGGGTGGAAGCCGACCCGGGCCAGATCGAGCAGATCGTCGTCAATCTCGCTGTGAATGCGCGCGATGCCATGCCGACGGGGGGTATGCTGTCGATCGTCACCGATAACCGCGAGGTGGCCGGTCCACCCGGAACGCCTCCGCTGGCGCCGGGGAGGTACGTCCTGCTGGCCGTCTCCGACACCGGGCGGGGCCTCGATCCCGAAGCGCGCAGCCATCTTTTCGAGCCGTTCTTTACGACCAAGGCCAAGGGCAAGGGCACGGGTTTAGGCCTGGCGACGGTCTACGGAATCGTGAAGCAAAGCGGCGGAGAGATCTGGGTGGACTCGGAGCCCGGCAAGGGCGCGCGGTTCGAAATCTACCTGCCGCGGACGGAAAAGATGCTCCACCGGACGAAGGCCGCCCCGGACCGTTCGAAACCGCGCGGGGGGTCGGAGACGATCCTGCTGGTGGAGGATGATGCGGGCGTGCGCAGGCTGGCGCGGGAAATGCTGGAGCGGCTCGGCTATCGGGTGCTGGAGGCGGCCGGCGCCGTTGAGGCGTTGGCGATCTGGGAGACCGAGCGCTCGATCGACCTGCTGCTGACCGACATCGTCATGCCCCAGATGAGCGGCCACGAGCTGGCCGACCGGCTGTCGGAATCCCGCCCGGGCCTGAAGGTTCTGTACGTCACCGGCTATAGCGACGATGTGATTCTCAAGCGCGGCGTCGAAGCGGGCAAAGCGGCGCTGCTCGAAAAGCCGTTCTCACCGGAGAGCCTGGCCAGAAGCGTGCGCGCGGCGCTGGACGCGGAGTAGATGGGGCGGTCAATGGTCGATGGTGGATGGCCGATCGTGGCCTTTCGCCATCGGCCATGCGCCATTCCCCGGTCTTTCCCCACCCGTGCGAACATCAAGAGGATGAAGCTGACCCTTACTGTAGTTGCCCTGATGGCGTGCCTGGCGCCCGCGGCGCTGGCGCAGCGGTCGCTCGGTTATTGGTATGTCGCTCCGGGAGGATTGAGCTCGCCCGGCCACACCGCGTTAACTCTCCAGATGGGCGGCGGAGGCGAGCTGGCGGTGGCCAAAGGCGTCTCGCTGGGGATTGAAGGCGGCGCGGTGGCATTGGCGCACGACTATATCCACTCCGTGCAAGGAGAAGGTTCGGTCAACGGCTATTATCATTTTCGGCACTCGCGGCAGGCGCGCTGGGACCCGTTTGCGACCGGCGGCTATTCGCTGTTCTTCCGGCGCGGCGCCCATAGCCTCGGGAACTTCGGCGGCGGGGTGAATTATTGGTTCGCCGACACCGTGGCGTTCCGCTTCGAGTTCCGCGACCAGGTTCAGACCGGGCCCTCAACCCTCCACTATTGGGGCGCCCGCATCGGGTTTGCGTTCAGTGCAGTTGGTCCGTAACGGAGAACCACAAGGAGAGAATGATGCGCATCGTTGCCGTAGTCTTTGCCGTATGCCTGTTCGCCGGCGTGATGAGCGCCGCCGATGGAAAGCTGATGCACTGTTTTGCCTTCACGGCCATCGAGACCGCGTCGGCCGCCGACTGGGATGCCTTTTACAAGGCTTCCGATGCCCTGCCCAGCAAGGTTCCGGGCCTGCATCACGTGTGGGTCGGCAAGCTGCGCCGGCCGCTGAAGGCCGGGGATGCGGTGCGCCAGTACGGCGCCTGCATGGAGTTCAGCGACGAGGCCGCCCTCAAGGCATACGCCGACAGCGCCGGCCGCAAAGAGTGGTTTGCGATTTACGACAAGGTCCGGGTTCCGGGCACCACCACCTACGACATCCTCGTTCACTGAGGCGCTACTCGGCGCGCCCCGCCAGGTCCGCTCCCTCACGGTCGCGGCTCTGTGCCGGCACGGAACCGCGCGCGTCGGCAAGCGGACGAAACGGACAACAGTGTCGAAGGCTTAGGGCGCCCCCGTTTCCTGCACCAACTTGCGGATCGGGTCGAGGATCACGATCAGCAACTCGGCCCGGTGCGTCTTCGCGCGTTGTAGGATCTCGTCCCATCCCGCGGGAGTAGAACGCCCCGACGGCTGCGCATCGAGGGCATCGAGCCCGGCCGCGGCCAGCGCCGCGACGTCGCGTGAAACCGGCTCGAGTTCGGCCGCCAGGGACGACGCCGCGAACACCGGCTTGAGCGCGTCGTACTGGTCGCGCCATCCGATGAGCCGCGTCCGGACACGCTCGCGTTGGGCTTGATCGCCCGCCAGCAGCGCATCCACCGCTTCTGAGAACTCGCGCGCCGCGTCGCTTTCGGCCGGCGTCGCGTCCACCATGCGGTTCAGCGGCCTCGAAGATTTATAGTTCCGCGAGGCATTACGACCGTAGCCCTTCACCGGTTCGAGGGCCGCCGCCAGTTTCCGCAGCGCCCCCGCGGGACGGTCTCCAGCGATGCGGTCGAGCATCGGCCCCTGGACCGAACGATGGGTAAGACCGAGATACTCGAGCCGCACGCTGGCCGACTCCAGGCGCTGGTACATCGACCCTACGTCCGTGACATCGGCCCCGGACCAGAATCGCTCTGCGATCGCGCCCATCCGCGGCCAGATGCGGAAATCGGCATTTTCGCTTGAGATCAACTCGGACCATTCGCATGCTTCTCCGCCCAGCACGCGGGCCTGGTCGGCGGCGCTGAGTGCGGCCGCATCGCCGCCCAGCGGATCGACGCCATAGTGGAAGGATGCCGGCTGCATGAGGTCCAGATAATAGCCGCTCGACAGGATCACCGGATAGCCCTGGCGCGCCGCGTCGGCCAGGATGCGGCCGTTGCGCCAGGCCTGCACCACGGAGCCTTTGGGAAGCGCGGGGTCGAGGATTTCGTCCCAGCCGATCACCTTCTTCCCGTGTGCGATCACGATGGCGTGGACGCGCTTGCTGAAATACGCCTGCAGAGCCTCGTTGGTTTTGAATCCCTGGGCGCGCTTGAACCTTCGGACACGCGGGCTGCGGTCCCAGTCCTTGCCGTTGACCTCGTCGCCGCCGGTGTGGAAGTACTCGTCGGGAAACAGCGCCGCCATTTCACCAATCAAACCGTCGAGGAAATGGAAGACCTCTTCGCGGCTGGGGTCCATGCAGGGGTCGAACACGCCGAATCCGCGTTCAATCTTGTACGGCCCCGGCGCGCTGGCCAGCTCCGGGTAGGCCGCGAACCAGGCCGTGGAATGGCCCGGCATGTCGAACTCCGGCACCACGCGAATGCCGCGCGCGCGGGCGTAGGCGACGATGTGGCGGACCTGATCCTCGGTGTAATAGAGGCCGTCGGAAGCCAGTTGCTGCAGCTTGGGGAAGCGGTGGCTTTCGACGCGAAAGCCCTGGTCGTCGGAGAGATGCCAATGGAACACGTTGAGCTTCACCGCCGCCATTCCATCGAGGTTGCGCTCGATCACCGCCACGGGCAGGAAGTGGCGCGAGACGTCGATCATCAGGCCTCGCCAGGCGAACCGCGGCTTGTCCTCGATGCGCAGCGCAGGCACGTTGAACCCGCCCTGGCCCGGACCGACGAGTTGGAGAAATGTTTCGATTCCGTGCAGCGCGCCCACGGGAGTGCGTGCAGTGATGCGCGCCTGTTGTGGAGTGACATCGAGCCGATAGGACTCGTCTTCGCGCGGGGACTGCACCTTCTCGCCCGGCCCCTGGCATTCGATCACAAGCGTCGCGGTGGATCGCTCGCCAGCCGCGGGCTGGATCGGAATTCCGGTCTGGCGGGTCAGGCGTGCGGGGAGGCGCTCGGCGGCGGCCGTGAGCCGCGGGTCCTGGCAACCGGCCGCCGCGACACGGAAGGTGGAATCGACCGCCAGACTGCCGTCGCCCCAGACAATCGACGCCGGCAGCGGCATGAGGTCGGGAACCGGAGCGGCGGCGCGGGCGCCGAAGGAAGCCGCGGCCAGGGCGGCCAGTGCTCTCATCATGGAGACGATCTTCGCACACGGGCACGTGGCTCGAAGCGGGTCTGGAGACCCGCTGCAGGCGTGGACGCCTGCCCCACTCTATTTCGTCAGGTAGACCTCTTTCTTCACCATTGGCCCTTCGGTCAGCGTGTAGTCGGCCGGGATCTCAAACAGCGACGCCGCGGGCTCCGCCAGGTTGACGTTCGCAAGGCGGTACGTGGATTCGCCCATCAGCGGGTCTTTGGTCGTGCTCAGGACGGTGGCCTGCAATTGGGCCGAATACCAACGCTCCGTCACAGTCACCAGCGGGCGCTCGTTGCCCATCTGGCCGGCTGGAACCGTGATGGTGGTGCGCGTGCCCTCGGCCTGGATCCCCTCGATCTCCCTGCCACCCAGCGATTCCTGCACCGGCGGCGGACCGGCGGCCTTGCCGCCGACGCGCACGTGCGTCTCGATCCGCATCTCCGTCTCCGGCCCCGGCCCCATCACCACGCCTCCCGCCTGCCCGACGCCGGATGCGATCATGGTCGCTCCCTGCGCGCTACCGGGCGCAAGCGGGACCTTGTGCGCGGTCTTGTTGTTCGCGTCGAGCGCATAGCTCGCGCCGGCGACCGGATCGGTGATGAAAACGAGCTGCGGGGGATTTGGAGCGGCCGGCACCGGGCCGATGGCGCCGAGCGCCTGCTCACGCCGCGTCCTGCCTTCGCTGTCCCGGTACATCATGCCGGTCTGTTTCTGGCTGATGGTGTTTCCGTCGGCCAGGGTCTGCGTGTGTTCCGTGACAATCTGGGCCGAATAGGGAGCCCCTTTGACCACCTTCGAGGAGCCGGCCGATTCGACGCTATAGAACATCATGTTCGGGCCCGGGCCGTTCTGGGTAACCACCGTTGAGACCTGGGCGAAGGCGGCCAACGCCGAAACGCCCGCTGCCAGCATCAATCGAGTTCTCATGATCTGCTCCTGGTTATGACTGAAGTTCACTGCCGGCGGCCGACGAAACGAATCGCCCGGGCCACGCCGGTATCGCCATCAAGAACCACTTCCGCCTCGACCGCGCCGCCGGAGTCGTCCGGATCGAGCGGCCATCCAAACGAAGCCAACGTCCTGCGCGGCATTCCGATCCGCACGATCGTTCCGCCCTGGATCTGCGCTCCCGCATCGACGGGCGTTAGCGGATAGAACTGCGTCGCCGCCGTCTGGCGTTGAGGCGGCCGCTTGCGCCGCGGCTGCGCTACTCGCTGAAGGACCGGCGCCGCCTTTGCAGACTCGACCGGGACCGGAACCGGCGCCACGATCGGGCGCTTCGCAACCACCAGCGGCGCCACGACTGGCTGTGGCCGCAACAACCACGCCGCCCCTAGGACGAGCGCCACCGCCGCCGCCGCGACAAAGGCCCACCGCGCGAGCGCCAAGCTGTGCCGCCGCACGGACGGCACGGCATGCTGGCGTTGAAACGCATCGAGCAACGCGGCTTCGACGCGCGGCGGCGCCGACCGCCCCGCCACGCTGGCGGCGAACAGGCCCAGCAGTCCCGCCAGTTCCCGCTCCTCGACCAGCCGCGACGAGCAACCCGCGCACTCGCGAGCATGGGCCGTGGCGGCGCGGCGCGCGGACTCCTCCGGCCCACGCCCGCGGGCCAGGTCCCCCACCGAGGCTTCGAATTCGCCGCAGTTCATGGCACGCACCTCGCCGGCCTGATGGCACGGGAAAGGGCCAGGGCCGCGCCTTCGGGCAACAATCGTCCCGCCAGCATCCGGCGCGCCCGGTGCAGCCGAGACTTCACGGTTCCGAGCGCGCATCCCAAAGCCTCGGCGGCCTCGCGGCAGTCCAGTTCTTCCAGGTCGCACAGCACCACCACTTCGCGGTAGCGCACGGGAAGAGCGAGCACCGCTTTTCGAACCGAGGCGATGGTTTCGCTGCGCGCCAGATCGTTCTCCGGATGGTCCGCCGCCAGCGGCTCGGGACCGTTGTCCGCGCTGCCGTACCTGCCACGGGCGATCCCGCGCCGGACGTGATTCCGCGCAATCCCGTAGAGGAACGCGGTCACAGGGCCGCAGGCCGGATCGTAGGTTGCCCCGGCGCGCACCAACGTGAGAAAGACCTCCTGCACCACGTCCTCCGCCAGCGCCTCCGAGCCGCTCATTTGGAGAGCGAAGCGATAGACGCCGGCCTGGCGCTTGCGGTAGAGCGCGGCGAAGGCTTCGCGGTCGCCGCTCACCATCCGCTCGAGCAACTCGCCGTCGCTGGCGCTTTCTTCCTGCATCAAGCCTTCGTATAGGATTCGCGCGAGCGGCGGGAAAGGTTCCAGAAAAAGTCGAGGCGCCGCGCGCCGCCGCCAACTTCATTGTCTCTGTTTGGCGGCAAGAGCTTAGTCGGGTCGTGGTGGGGCGTGTGGGGCAGGATGGAATCGTGCGTGCCGATTGGCAATCGGCGCAGGGCGGGTTTACAACCCGGCGCAGGTTAACAACCTGCCCCACGTGAAGAGCAGGAAGGCGCGGGCTTTAGTGGACCACTATCTCGACGCTTGAGCCTTCTTCTGCCGCTGCTCATCTTCCCAGACCAGGTAGCCCAAGATGGCCTTGGCCTGGGCGTCGTTCATATGGGAGGCCGCCATGTTCCGCATGCGGTCGACGATATCTCCCCACTCCTCAGCCGACAGATCCGTTTTTTTCAGCGACCGGCTGAGCGTGTGGCACGAGGCGCACTTTGCCACGTACAACCTGTGGCCTTGACCGAGTTCGGCCGGCAGTCCATCCGTAACGGGCTTGGACCCGCGCTCATTCTGAATGTAGGGCTCGGCGGGTTTCGGTCCCGGGCCGTCTTGCGCGCGCAACACGGAGCCGGAACCGATCCACAGCGTTGCGCCCAGCAGCGCCGCGAAAGCGCCAAGCCCAATTGAGCGTTGTGTCATGACAGAAATTCCTTTCAAACAGCTCTCCTCAGCACTCCCGGACTACGGCTCCGGAAGGGCAAACAGATAGGCCGTCAGATTCTCCACATCCTTGGGCGGAATCTTGTACGGCTTCATTTTCGTGCCCGGCGACAGCTTGTTCGGGTCGGCGAAGTGCTGCATCACCCAACTGCGGCTGCGGCGGCTTGAGAGGCCGTTCAGCACCGGACCGGCGTCTTCGCCAACGCCGTTGACCGAGTGGCATTCTCCGCAGCGATGCGCCTCGTAGACCAGAGCGCCCGCGGTGGCGAACGCGGGCGCGTTCTGAAGCGCGGAGGCGTTCTTCGGATTCAGCTTCAGCAAAAATGCGGCCAGCGAATTCATCTGGTCGTCGTCGAGCTGAATGGGCGGCATGGTGGATCCGGGCCGCATCGCGTCAGGATGCTTGAAATGGTCGATCATCCACCCGGCATCCTTGCGCACGGAAATCCGGGTCAAGTCCGGCCCCGCTTTCGAGGCTCCATCGCCGGTGGCATGACAACTGGCGCAACCCTGCTGCCGGAAGTAGGCGACGCCGGTCATTTCCTCGGGCGAGAGCTGAAGCCAATCGGTCGGGCCGGAGTAGTCGATCTTCGTAGCCTCCTCGCGCGGTGTCGAAGCGACGGCGACCGTAGTCAGTCCGGTCCACGCCAGCGCGGCGAGGGCCACGGACGCAAAAGCCACGGTCCGCCGGGTGACCTTTACCAGCTGGCTGCGGTCGATGAACGGCACAAGCATGAGTGTCGTGACCGCGAGGCCGGGCAACACTACGGCGCCCACAACCTCGAGCGGGCCGCTGAACAGCTTCAAGGTCTGGAACAGGAACAGGAAGTACCATTCCGGGCGCGGGATATAGGAGGTGTCGGACGGATCCGCCAGTTTCTCCAGGGGCACGCGCGCCACCACCGCCAGGGTGAACAGAACCGCGAAGGCGATGAAGACGGCGAGGGTGTCTTTGAAAACCTGTTGCGGATAGAACCTCTTCTTGGGCAGCAATTCGTCGCCCGGGACCGGCGCTACGCCGTGCTTGCGCACCAGATAGATGTGCAGCACCAGCAGCAGAACCGTGGCGGGCGGCAGCAGCAGGACGTGCATTCCGAAGAAGCGTGCGAACGTAACCACCCCCACCGCGCCGCCGCCCCCGAGCAACCGCGTGAGGTACGGGCCGACCAGCGGCGCCTGCGCGGCTATCTGCGTAGTGACGACGGTTCCCCAGTAGGCGCGGTTGTCCCACGGCAGCAGGTACCCGGTGAGGCCGTAGGCGAGCGTCAGCAGGAGCAGAACCACTCCAACCATCCAGGTGGCTTCGCGCGGCTTCTTGTAGGCGCCATAGAGGAACACCTGGATCATGTGCAGCACCACCACAACGATCATCATGCTGGCGCCCCAATGGTGGAGCCCGCGTATGAGCCGGCCGCCGGTCAGCTCAGTCAGGATGTAGCGCATGCTGTTGTAGGCGTCACCGGGAGTGGGGGCGTAGTTGAAAGCCAGCAGCACGCCGGTGAAAGCCTGCACCAGGAACAGGAACACGGCGACGCTGCCGAACACCTGGCGCCACCCGCTCGATGCCGGGATCTCCTCATAGAGGAAGAGGCGGACCACGGTGGGAAGCCCGGTGCGATGCTCCAGCCAGTCCGTGACGGTATCGAGGAGGCGCTTCATGCAGACGGCTCCGAGTTGGAACGCAGGGCGCCCAGCAGCAGCTTGTTGCCTTCGACCTTGACCCTATAGCGATCGAGGGGGCGCGGCGCGGGCCCGGAAAGAACCGCACCCGTCTTAGCGAAAAATGAGTTGTGGCAGGGGCAGACGAACTTGGCCTGGTTGTCGTCCCAATGGTGGGCACAGCCCAAGTGCGTACAACGCGGCCCAAAGGCCACGACGCTTCCATCCGGCGACTTCACGACCCAAGCAGTTACCTTTTCGCTGATGACCTTCCATCCGTCACTGCGGTTGCGCCGCCCAACCATCTCAATAGGCTGATTGGAGGGCAGCTTGGTCACATCGCCAAAGTCGACCCAATCGTCGTTTGCGGGGGCTTTGGGTCCCATCATCAGATACGCCGCCGCGGGAGCGCCCAGTGCGGCGGTGATGAGTGCCCCGATGGCGTAGATTGCCCCGGCGTGGAACCCGCGGCGGGTTGTGCCTTCGGCATCCGGCGCTGTCTTGTTGCCGTCGTGTGATTCCATCTTCGTGTCCTCCGTACAATTCAAATCCATACGAGCCTCGAGGCCTCCTGTCAGAAATTGAACATCACGTCGGCCATCAGCAGCCGGTCTGTGCTTTTCACGGCCGCCAGCGGATCGCGACCCGCCATATAGCTGTATCCAATCCGCGCGACGATATTGCCCGAAGGGGTCAGGGCCTTGTTCACGGCGCCGGACCAGGCCCAGGTGCTGGTGTGGCCCGGCCCGTCGGCGACGCTCTGGTTCAGGCGGTCGTAGCGTGCGGATATAGCCAGGCCGCGGAGCGCGTAATAGTCCACTTCACCGAAGAAGTCGTTCCCGCTGAAAACGCCGGAGGGCCCAAAGTTCGGGTCCTGCCAGTCGTCGCGGCTGCGCAGGTAACCGCCCAGGAAGTCCACCTTGTATCGCAGCATGTAGTTGGCGAACAGGCCCTGCCTGCGAATCCGCGCGCGGTAGGTGAACTCGTTGTCGAGGCCCCCGTTCTGCGTCTGGTCCTTGGTTCCGTAATAGTCCATGAACGTGACGCCGCTCTCCGGCGCATACCACCAGTCGGCATCCACCCACACGTCCCTGGACTGGCGCGACGTCAGGCCGAGCACCTCGCTACCGTCCGCGTTCACCCCATTCGTCACCTTCGCGCTTATGGCGAGGACGTTTTTGTAGCTGCTCGAAGCCCAGGTGTAGCCCGTGGACAGGCCCACCGGAGACTGGTCGAGGAGGTAGTTCGTGGGCCCGGTGGTTTCGAACAGCAACGGCGATGCAGGGAGCAGGCTGAAGACTTGTGCGGCCCGGGTTCCCTCTCCCGTCTGCCGGAGTTCCCGCCCTCCCGCGACGAACCAGCTGCTCCTGGCGTTTCCTCCGCTATACCCGATATAGGCCTGCGCGATTTCCGGACTCGTAGTGCCGCCGGTGACAATGTCGAATTCCGAGAAATAGAAGAAGTTGGTGTCGGGAATCCATCCTGCAACGAAGGTATTGAAGGCGCCAACCTGGGCCCCGGAGATCGACGAAGGGCTGGATCCTTCCTGAGTGGTCCGCTCCAACTGGTAGCTGAAGTCGGACACAACGAAGGCGACGTTGTTGGTGACGCTCCACTGCTTCTCGTTCTCAACCATGCGGGACATGTTGGGTGCAGCCTGTGCTTGCGCCAGTGACGGCGGAAGGTGGAAGCCGAGCCGCTTGAACATGTAGCCCTGCTCGTTGAGAACCGGGGGGATGGTGTGACAGGCGAAGCACTTCAGGTTGTAGCGCCGCGCAAACTGCGGCAGGGCGCTCAATGGCTGGGGAACACAAACCAGGGCGCACACGGCGGCGAGCAGACTCAGCGCCGGCGCCATGCGCGCCAGGCGCCTGGCCACGCTGGCCGCGGCCACGAGAACAACTCGATTCAAACCTAAAAGCCTCGCCATTTTGGCTCTTGCCCTCCTTATTTATCGCCCGCGCCGAATGAATACAACCCGGCTGTCGAAGCCGTACCCGTTCGGAGTGCTGCTGCCTCTAGAACCGCTGCGACCCTGCTTGGGTCGTCGTTGAACTAGCCGGCATCATTCCAGGCCCTCACGTCCCGGTGATACAGCGACAGCTGAAATGATCCGGATGGTCTAATGATGGGCGAAATGCCCCAGGCCGGTCTTTGCGCACGCGCAATGTGCCGGGCGGGTGTCCGGCTCGCGGCGCGGAATCGAGCGCGCGAGCGCCCCGCGCAGGGCTGGCCACGTGCCTCGGCGCCTCCCTGGGTAGCGCCGACAAAAGGCAGCCAACTCGCTGATTCCCTTGGCCGAAAATGCCCGCCGCCGGGCCGCTCCGGAGCCGCCTCGACGCTCGCCGTCACGGTTCTGAAATGCTGCTCCATTGGTTGTGTATTTCTTGTCAATTTATTGTAAACGCCGTCCGCGAGGCTCTTTCGTGGCCAAACCCGACCGTCTCTCGCCTGCGGACCGCCACTCCACGCCCGTCTTCGACCGCCAGATCGCGAGCCGCCTTCGCCGGGGAAACGCTTCGGGGAATGAAACGGGCCGAGGCTTTCGAGCCGTTGGCGATTCCCACGCCCGAACACGCATCGGGTCTTTTGTTTGATCTTTGTGTGTCTCACCGGCGCCGTTTCGGAGTATGATTCCCTGGACGACGCTTCGCCGCTGTGCCGGGGCCAGCGGCATGGACCATCCGATGAGGCCAGAAGAGATCGCAACCGCTCGCAAGACGCTCGCCGCCTTTAGCTGTCTGCTATGCGGATACTCGGGGCCGTTGGCCTATGGCGCCGACGGTTTCCCGCTGTGCCAGTCCTGCCAGAGTGGGAGCCTGACCTACCTGCTGCCGAACTGCCCGGACTGCGGCGCCCTGATCGGGTGCTGGCGCCCTCAGACCACAAGCCTCACGTACACCTGCCCGCGCTGCGCCAGGAGTTGGACCGAAGGGTGACCTTCTCAGCGGGCCGGGCCGCCGCCCCTGGCCCATTCCAGCGCCTCGCGGCGGTCGGCGAACGCGCGCATGTCGACAGCCAGACCATCGCGGAATGTATACACGTCAGCCAGGCTCGTCTCCCGCCACAGGCTGCTGGTCTTGGTCCGCACACGGTTATGAACGAACACGACGATCTTGTCGCCCGCAACCAGGAATCGCTCCGGATTGCTGGTCCCTTCAACCCATCCGGCGCGCGACTGCGCCAGGTAGGCCTTCACCTCGTCGTGGCCATGATACGTTCCGCCGCCCGGGAACTCGGCAGGCTCGGTCCATTCGATCTCCGGATCCAGCGCCTCCACGGTTCCCTCAATGTCGTTGCGGTTGAACGCGGCATACGCCCTTCTGAGAGCCTGAATGGCGAGATTCTGAGCTGGAGTGTTGTCCATGTGTCTGTGCCTCCATTCAAGGTAGCAGCCTCCCGGAAGAGGCCGGGCGACCCCGCACGTAACGAGTGTATCAGCCGAAACCCACGGCGGGGCTGAAGCCCCGCGCGGGCTGAAGCCCGCGCCCGCCCCCCTTCCCATTCCTCCTCGTTTCCGTGTACGCTGGCGGATAAAGGGGGATGCACATGCCAACCAGCCGTATTGTTCTCGCCGGAGCCTTGGGCGGGATTGCCATGTTCGCCTGGATGTCGGTGGCGCACCTGGTTCTGCCGCTTGGAGCCGCGGGTATCAGCCAGATCACCAACAACGAGCCGGCCTTGCTGGCCGATATGCATAACACGATAGGCCAGGAGCCCGGCCTGTACATGTTTCCGTCGTTCGGCTCCACAGCCGACCACAGCGCCGCGGCGATGCAAGTCTACGAACAGAAACTCGCGACCAACCCTTCGGGGCTTTTGATCTATCATCCGCCGGGCGCGAAGGCGATGACGCCGGGTCAGCTTATCACAGAGTTCCTGTTGGAATTGATCGAGGCGCTGCTGGCCGTCTTTCTGCTGGCGCGGACGCGCCTCGGGAGCTACGCCGCGCGCGTGGGTTTCGTCACCGTCGTCGGGATCCTCGCGGCGCTGCCTACGAACCTCTCCTACTGGAACTGGTACGGCTTCCCGACCACTTATACCGCCGCCTACATGACGTCGCAGATCCTGGGCTTCGTCGCGGCGGGACTGGTGGCGGCCGCTATGTTGCGGCAGCGAGTGGCCGAACCGGTGGCGGTGTAAGATGACAGCGATGAGGACACTCTTGCTGGCACTCACACTGGGCGGCGCCATCCTGCACGCCCAGCCGGAAGGACTCTGGCAGGGCTATGACGGGGAATGGGGCCACGTCTCGAGCCAACTGATCGCACTGGCCGAGGCGACGCCACCCGAGAAATTCGCGTGGCGGCCGGCGCCCGGCGTGCGCTCGACCAGCGAAGTCTACATGCACATCGCGCTCGCCAATCTCTATCTGTTGAGCATCACGGGCCCGGCATTGCCGGCGGACTTCAAGCCCGACCTGGAGAAGACCGTCACCGCGAAGGCGGACGTGGTCGCCTGGCTGAAGCGCTCACTCGAGGCGGTGAAGGCGGCTCACCCGGCCGTGACGGCCGCCGACTTCCAGCGCAAGGTGAAGGTCTTCGGCAGAGACGCGACGGTGGACGGCATGTACCTGCGCATCATCGTCCACGCCAACGAGCACATGGGACAGTTGATCGCCTACGCGCGGATGAGCGGCGTCGTGCCGCCGTGGTCGAAGACGCCGCCCGAGTAGCCGCCAGGGAGCTCAGAAGTTCCCTGCCCGCTGCTCCAGACGCCAGAAGTCCGACACCAGGCCCACCCGCGTGAAGATCTTCCGCGCCTCCGCGACCGTCCACTTCTTCCATCCAGGATCGCCGTACGCGCCGTACCAGACCCGCGCCAGGTGGGCCACGCGATCGAGCGGGACCGCTTCGCCGAACGCCACGCCGTGCCGTCCACACCAATCCTGAATCTCCGCGGCTGAATGGAACGGCAGAACCAGCGAGCAGTGCCGGTGGACATTGTCCCACGCGCGAGCCGGTGGAATCGCGAAGTGAACCCACACCTCCGGCCCCGCCTTCAATCGCCCATACGCCACATCGATCACCAGTGTCTCGGCCTCCGCTCCAAAGCGCGTGTGAATCCGAAGATCGCCACCTGCCACGGACGCCACTCCGAGGGCGCACCAGACGCACGGCGCCCACCACGAATGGGATGCGCCCTCAATCCAGTGGATGGTCGGCGTCAGCGAAAACGGATGTACGATCCAGGGCTCGCAGGCACGCGGATCGAGCACGATTCCGTGGATGTCCGCGAGATCGCGAAGCTGACCCTCGAGCTCGCTCTCCGTCAGTCCCAGAGCCGAGGCCAGTTCCAAGTTGGCCGGGCACGCCCCGCGGTCGATCAGCCCGCGGATCAGGGCGTGATGCAACCGGGATAACGTTGGATCGTCGGCCATCTTCTTGCATTATGGACCGATAGCCAGCCCAGGGCACGGCGAGGGCAGGCCACGTCGCCAAACGGACCCGATTCGGGTAACATAAAGAACGAGCCGAACTCCAGCCAGGAGACGGGGGAACCAAGTCGTTCGGGGCGTAGCCCGGTGAACCGCATCGCGCAGAGTACTTTCAAGCTCTAGCCCGGCAGCTAACCTCGGAGGCCAATTTGAGAGACAGTAGCCCCACGGCAGGGGGCCGCAAGATCGGCTTATAAGTGGACTTACCCTCTAGATCCAGCACCACCAAAGTTGTTGTCGCAACCACGGTCAT
The DNA here is from genome assembly GCA_035602665.1 of Bryobacteraceae bacterium. GTDB lineage: Bacteria > Acidobacteriota > Terriglobia > Bryobacterales > Bryobacteraceae > DASWZN01. The sequence continues at coordinate 19,390 of DATNLV010000313.1, forward strand.
GCTCTCCTTCATCAGTTTCTGGAGAGCGGCCGCCATCGTTCTTTGCGATCTCGGCTCGTCGGCGTTCTACGTCGGCGGTATCGCGGAGACCGCCATCGGGAAATCGGCGCCCTGGTTCGTCCTGGCGATCATGCTGTTCTCCTACGCGGTGCGCGCCGTGTACATCGAGAGCTGCAGCATGTTCGTCCGCGGCGGCGTGTACCGCGTGGTGCACGAGGCCATGGGCCCCGGCCTGGCCAAGTTCTCGGTCTCGGCGCTGCTGTTCGATTACGTCCTGACCGGGCCCATCAGCGGCGTTTCGGCCGGCCTGTACCTGGCGGGAATCATCAACGAGACAGCGGTCTATCTGGGCCACCCCGCCGTGCACGTTCATCCGGAGTATTTCGCCGCCGTCTTCGCCATCGTGGCGACGTTGTACTTCTGGCGCAAGAACATCATCGGCATGCACGAATCGAGCCAGAAGGCGCTGCGCATCATGCAGCTCACCACGGTCATGGTGGTGGTTCTGATCGGATGGTGCCTGGTCACAATCTTCCTGCGCGGCTCGCAGCCTGTGCCCCTGCCCACCGCGGCCAACATCCACTATGGGCCGGACGCGCTCGGCTGGCTGCAAGGGAGCTGGCTGAGCAAGCTCACCTGGATCATGGTTCTGGTGGGACTGGGTCACTCGGTGCTCGCGATGAGCGGCGAAGAGACCATGGCGCAGGTGAACCGCGAGATCGCGCATCCCAAGCTGAAGAACCTGGAGAAGGCCGGCTTCGTGATCTTCATCTACTCGATGCTGTTCACCTCGCTGGTGTCCTTCTTCGCGGTGATGCTGATCCCGGATTCGGACCGGGGCCACTTCCTGGACAACCTGATCGGCGGCCTGGCGATGCACCTGGCCGGCCCATTGCCGGTCAGGCTGTTATTCCACGGCTTCGTGGTTGTGGTGGGCACCATCATGCTTGCGGGCGCGGTCAACACGGCCATCGTGGGCTCGAACGGCGTGCTGAACCGGGTGGCCGAAGACGGCGTGCTGCCGGACTGGTTCCGTCACCCGCATCGCCGCTTCGGCACCACCAACCGGTTCATCAACCTGATCGTCGGCCTGCAGATCCTGACCATCGTGCTGAGCCGCGGCGACGTGCAGATGCTCGGTGAAGCTTACGCCTTCGGCGTGGTCTGGAGCTTCGCCATGAAGGCCGCCTCGGTGCTTGTGCTCCGCTACAAGATGCCGGAAGCGCGCGAGTGGAAGGTGCCGCTGAATTTCCGCTGGGGCAAGACCGAACTCCCGGTGGGACTCGCGCTGATCACGCTGGTGCTGTTCGCGATCGCCGCCATCAACATCCTGACCAAGAAGGTGGCCACCATCAGCGGCCT
>DATNLV010000205.1:0-18520 GCA_035602665.1 Bryobacteraceae bacterium
GTCGCCGGGCGAGGCGTAGGCGACGGGCGTGGAGCCGCGGCCTGCACGGGCACTCGGGTGCTGGCAAGGGCCGGCAATTTCGGGGGCGGAGTCGGTGCGGGCGGTGACGGCTTTGCGAGCGGAGGTTGCGCCGCGGCGACGCGGGACGCCGGAGCAGGCGCGCCCTGAGTCGCTGGACGTGCCGGGTTCTCACGGGCCTGTTCCAGCTGCCGGAGCGCCTGAATTTCGGCCACGTCGCTGCGCGCCGGCCCGGGCGTTTTTTCCGGCGCGGCAGGTTGCTGCGCCGCCGCCTGGTCCGGAGCCGCGCGGCCGGATCCCAGGTCGCCGGCATACGCCCATTGCTGGTGCAACTCGGAGCCATTCTGCAACGTCACCGAGATACGGACGGTGACGAACTCGGAACGCCGCGCGTAACTGATCGAGCCCCCTCGCAGGAACTCCGCATCCACCGGGAAGATATGGCGGCGGGCCCCCTCGCTGATCTCAAGAGTTCCGCTTCGGGCCTGACGCAAGGCAGGCGAGTTCCCATTCCACTGGATCTCGAGCAGTCCGTTCCGATCCGTAGCGTGCAGGTCGAGACCGTTCGCCGCCGGCGCCCGCCGCTGCGGCCACCAAAGGTAGCCCGCCGAGGCAACCAGCACCAGGAAAAGAGCCGCGGCCACAGCCCAGCGCCAGGCCCTTCTCCACAGGGGCTTCGGCACCGCCGTGACATCGGGCCCCGGACTCACCGCGACAATCGGCTCCGGCGCCGCCGCGCTGACCGGCTCCGGTGACAGCGTGGCCGTGGGCTCCGGCTCCACCGCGGAGTCAGGTCTCGGCGCCGCCGTGGCGGCGGCCCGATTGCGGTAGGGGCCGATCCGCGGCGCCGCAGCGACGCCCGTGGCCGCCTGCGCGCGTTCATTCCGAACCGCTCCCCCAAGCCTCAGCGTCAACGAGGCCTCGGCAGCCGGCGCCGAGCGGCGCATTATGCCGTCCGCCCCTCTTACGAATAAGCCCACTTCGGTGGGCCGCATGGCAGAGGGCCTCAGGACCAGCGCCACCTGCCACGGCTTCGCGAAGAACCTGTCGTGGATCTCGCTGTCCGCTTCGGGAAACGAAATCTCGCTGCGGGTATGGGAATGGTACCAGCCGACCACGACCATTCCCGCGAATTCCCGTTCGCGTGCCGGAGCCTGCAGCAGGGCCGCCAGGCGCGAGTAGTCCGTGACGGAGAGCTTGAAGGAAGGACCCAAGGCGTGTTCGCACGCCAAAGGGCCGGCCGCCTGGATCAGGATCCGCGAGCCGTCGTAAGAGCCATACAGGGCGCCGCCCACCTCCACGCCGCCGTGCGGCACGGAGTAGAACGCCTGTTCAACATGCGCGAGGATCTGTTCGAGGACGGGGGGTGAGCACTCGACCGCCAGGCGGGGGCTGGTCCCTCCGTCCAAATGAGCCTCGTTCCGGTTGAGCTCCATCCGGCACTGCCCAAGCGGCCCGAGGCCGCTCCCCTCCTAGCGGTGCGGCAAGGCGCACCGATCAGTCTCCGGTAAATGCTGCCATGACGCGACTCTGCACTGGGTTGGTCCCGACACCGTGACCGGCCAGGGCCAGAAACTTCTGGTTATTGTAACGCACATCCGTATAGTCGGAGATTGCGTTCCGCTCAAAAGAGTCGCGCAACGCCGCGATGCCTTCATCAAGCCCCAGAATACACCGAAAGCCAAGCCGGTCGTGGATTCTGCGGAAGGAAACCCGGTAGTTCCGGCGGTCCGGATTGTCGACGTTCATGATGCGGGCCTCGGGGAAGACCCTGCCGATCTTCTCGGCGACTTCGGCGAGCGTGTGATTCAAGCGGGAATCGCCCAGGTTGAAGACCTCACCGCTGACCAGAGAGAGGGGGGCCTTCAGGGTCAGCAGGATGCCATCCGCGACGTCGCGGACATGGATGAACGGACGCCACTGCCCGCCGTTGTAGATCGTGATGAGCCGGCGGTGGTACGCCTCCGCCGCCAGCAGATTGACCACCAGATCGAATCGCGGCCGGTACCCGTCCCCGAACACCGTCGCCAGCCGCAGCACCACAGGATGAAAACTGTCGGTGCGCGCCTCGATCAGCACTTTTTCCGAATCCACTTTCGTCTGGGCGTACAGCGAAATCGGGTTGAGGGCCGAATGCTCGTCCGAGAGGTTATCGCTCGCCCCATAGACGCTGCAACTGGAGGCGAAGACGAAGCGCTCAACACCGTTGCCCTTCGCGATCTCGATCATCATCCGGGTGGCGGCGTAATTCACTTCGAGAGCCGTGTGCCGATCCTGCTCGCAGGCCCCGTCGCCGACGATCGCCGCCAGGTGGACCACGGATTTCACCCCGCGCATGGCGCTCACAACGCTCTGGATGTCGCGGCAGTCTCCGGCCATCAGCTCAAAGCCGGGGTGATTGAGCAAGCCGCGGATCGCGAAGTCGCCATACACCAGGCTGTCGAGCACCCGCACCGTCTCGCCTGCCTCCAGCAGCTTGCGGCACAGGATGGATCCGATGTACCCGGCTCCCCCCACCACCAGGACCGGCATCGGGCCCGAGGCCGCGCGAGCGCCGGGTGCAGGCTCCAGGGCGGCATCGAGAATCGAGGTTTTCAGCCAGCGAGCGCCTACCGTTCCGCAACCCACCAGGATGCCGAAGACCAGCACCGAACTTCGAGGCATGATCGCGTCCCGGCAGAACAGGAAGTTAAGAAACAGGAAGAGGAGGATGGCCGTCCCCGACCCCCGCAGCACCACCAGCGATTTGTAGCGGCCCACGTAGGCGCGGGACCGCGTGTACAAACCGTTGAACAGAAATACCAGCGGGAAGATCAGCGACAGAGGCAGGAATCGCTCCGCGTAGTAGCTCTCCAGCGTCCGTGTGAGCGTGATGGTCTCAGCCCAATTGAGCCAGGGGGCCTGCCAAAGCAAGGTCCCGATGAGTGACACCACCGCGCAGGCCTGGACGATAGCCAGATCGGCCAGCATCCGCGGGAGAGCCTGCTTCTTGTTGAAATTATCGAGGCACTCGATCATGGTGGGCACCGCTATACGTGGTGCGGCTCCGGCATCGCTTCCCTGACCGCCAGGGCGATCCTGGCGACCGTCTCCAGCGGAAGATCGTGATAGATGGGCAGGCTCAGGATTCCGTCCGCGAGCATCTCGGTTTGCGGCAGGCTTCCCAGCGCCGCCGCGGAGAAGGTGCGATAGAGTCCCTGCTGGTGCACGGCGGGGGAGAAGTAGGCCCTGGTCTCGATGTTGCGCGCGAGCAGCGCGCCACGCAACTCATCGCGGGAACTCCCACAGGCGCCGGCGTCGATGTGGATGGAGTAGTCTTTGTAGCTGCTGACATTGCCGGCCCGCACCATCTGGAACCCCACTCCCCTCGTCGAACCGAGCATTCTGGCATACTCCGCCGCGATGAGGTTGTGGCGCTCCACCTTGGCGTCCACCATCCCGAGGCCGGCCAGGCCCAGCGCCGCGTTGAACTCGGTCATGCGCGCGTTCAGACCGAGCAGCTCGGGGTCATAATTGCCCGCATCGCCGTAGTTACGTCCCGCGCGGACGCGCTTTGCCAGGGCGGCGTCGTTGGTCGTCACCAGGCCGCCTTCTCCAGCGACAAGCACTTTGGTCGGGGAGAGCGAGAACACCTCGGCATCGCCGAACTGGCCGACCGGCCGTCCCTGCCACTGGCTTCCGAACGCGTGCGCGGCATCGAAGATGAGCTTCAGCCCGTTGCGGGACGCAAGCTGGCTCAGCGTTTCGACCTCGCACGGATTGCCGTAGAGGTGCACTCCCAGGATGGCGGCCGTGCGCGAAGTGATCTTCCGTTCGGCATCCTGCGGGCAGATGGTCCACGTCTCGGGGTCGCAGTCGGCGAAGACGGGACGGAGGCGGTTCCAGAGCGCCGAGTGCGCCGTCGCGAAGAAGGTGAAGCTCGGGAGAATCACTTCGCCTTCGATCCCCAGCGCTTTGAAGACCAGCATCAGGCCGGAGGTGCAACTGGAGACCGCAACGCAGTGCCGGACGCCGAGCCGTTCGGCCACCGCGGCCTCGAACCGGGCGACGAGGCGTGAGTTTGTGATCATCCCGTCGCGGTAGGCCGGCGCATAGAGAGCCAGAACCTCTTCGAGGGGGGGCAGCGTGGGCGCGATGAAGCGGAAGGGTTCTGTCATGGGTTCTACCCGTGGGGCAGGACTCCACCTGGAAGCCGGACGTGGACGTCCGGCGCAGCTCTGGAGAGCCGCCCCACAACGGAACCGAGATACGGCTCTCCAGGTTCCCTGGCGCAGGGGAGAGATCGGTCCCTCGGGGGTGGCTGCATGGAAACTGGCTCTATCGCCGAAAAATGCGTTTGGCCGGAACACCCAGCACGGTCGTATGGGCGGGTACATTGCGTAAAGCGACGCTTCCCGCGCCTACGATGGCGTAATCCCCTACCCGAACGCGTGGCACGACCGACGCATGGGTCCCGAAGTAAACTCCCTCCCCGAGCACTGCCCCACCTGTTACGTCACAGTGCGCGTTGAGGGTCACGCCGTTCCCAAGCTTGGCGTCGTGGCCCACGCTGGCAAAGGAGTTGATGGTAACAAACTCGCCGACGGTGACGTTGGTGCTGACGAAGCAAAACGGCCCGGCGATGAAGCCTGGTCCGATGCTGGAATCCCGACTCATTTGTGCCGTCGGATGGACGACCTTCGCGAATTCCGCGCCTTTCTCTCGCAGAGCACGACAGAGCCTCAGCTTCGTTGTCGGATCGCCGATCGCGCAGATGTAGAGGTCGCCGGGTTGAGGCACGTGCTCCGATACCTGGCCGAGCACCCGGTAGCGGCACGCAAAGCCTTCGAGTGCGTCCAGGTTGTCGTCGAGGAATCCGGAGAGCATCCAGTCGCGGCCGTCCGCCCCGGACCCCTCGATGTTGGCCGCGAGTTCGCGACCGTACCCGCCAGCGCCGATGATGAGCAGACGCCTCATTGCGCCGTGTACCCCCCGTCCACCACGAGTGTCGTGCCGGTAACCCAGCGGCTCATGTCTGAAACAAGAAAGGCGGCTGCATGGGCCACGTCCACTGGCTTCCCCGTTCCCAGCGGATGCAGCCGACGGAACTCCGCCACCGCATCTGCCGGGGTACGGCTCTCGGCCAGCCGTGTCATCTCCGTGTCCTCGACCCATCCCGGGGCGACGCAGTTTAGCCGAATCCCTTCGCCCGCGAGTTCCACCGCCAATGCTCGGGTCATGTGCGCAACGCCGGCCTTGGCAGCGCCGTAGGCGGACTGGCCCGGCAAACCGACTACCCCGGCCACCGAGGATATGTGGACCACGCTGGCGGGATGTGTCGAGACTCCCCTTTGTCGAAAGCCTTTGGAGACTGCGAACGCCGCCATCAGGTCGATGCGGAGCAACTGCTCCAGCACCTCGAAGGAGAGGAACTGCAGAGGCTTGGTATCTTGGATGCCGGCGCAGTTCACACAGGCGTTCAGCGGACCATAGATGCCCGAGCCTTCCTTCATCCACTCGGGTATCCGCTCGAATCCGTTGAAGTCACAGGGGCGGACGAAATGAACGTCACCGGATAATTGAACGAGCGTCGCATCGAGCCGCTCCGCGCTCCGCGCTACCAGGACGAGAGAGGCGCCTAGCTGGCTTAGCAGGACTGCCGATGCACGACCGATGCCGGACGATGCGCCGGTAACCATGATCCGCCGTCCGCTCAGGTCAAGAGGATTGATCATGCTTGTACTCTGCGGCTTCAGAGGCGGGCCCATAGACGACGGGCTCGAGGATGACTGCAGGGCCGCAGGTAAGCGCCGCCGCAGCCCACGATAGGCCGGCGCCGAATCCTGCCAGAACCAGTTTGAGACTCCGCTCTCTGATCGCCTCGCCCAGGCGCTGACAAATCGTGAGAGGGATCGATGCGCAACTTGTATTGCCGTACTCGTGAAGGCTCAGGGGCAATTTGTCGGCGGGGATACCGCACTTCTTCGCTATGTGCCGCAATAGGAACTCGTTTGCCTGGTGCAGAACGTAGGCGTCCGGAACGTCCGGGCCCCATCCGTGCGCGGAGAGCGTCGTTTTGATCAGTTGGGGGACCTCGCGCAATGCAAAGGCGAATATCTCAGCGCCGTCCATAAATAGTTGCTCGTCGCTGCGGTAGTTGCCGTTCTCTTTCTCGTGGACGACGCAAGTCTCGCTATCCCCGCGGAAACGGGCCGCACCGGCCGGAATGATCAGGTGTCCGTAACCGGTCCCGTCCGTGCCCAACTCGAAGGACACAGCCTGTCCCGACGCATCCGCCTCGATGGCAGTGGCCGTACCGGCGTCCCCAAACAACATCGCCACCGAGCGATCTTCGGGCGAGATGCAACTGCTCAGTTTGTCGCCTGTCAGGACCAGGATTCGCTGGAGGCGCCCCGGCGCAGCGAGGGCCATCGCTAGCCACAGGCCGTAGACGTAACCTGAGCAGCCTAGATTGACATCGAAAGCGGCACAGGCTTTACCGAGCCCCAAGCGGGCCTGCAGGCAGCAGGCTGTCGCAGGCACGATGTAGTCGGGCGTCTCGGTGACGAAGATGAGTGCGTCGATTGTATCCTTCCTCCAAGCCAGGCTTGTCACGAGACGCTCGGCCGCATCCTGGCAGAGGTCGGCGGCCGTTGTGCCAGGCAACGCCACCCGCCGTTCGATGATCCCGGTACTCTGACTGACTCTGCGCGCCTCCAGATCGCCGACCAGACGCCTGCTTTCCTCCAGGCCGACGACGGTGGCGGGAACGCTTGCTGCGATCCCTGCGATGCGTGAGCCGGCGATTCCGGTGCTAGCCATAGACTAAGCCGTCTGAGAAACGCCGATCCGGTCTCCGAGGAGCGCGGCGAGATCGTTGGGGGTGTTGCACCGGGCCAGCTTAGCTGGCGATACGATCTCGCCAAACTGCTCATCGGCCAACGCCATGAACCCGACAACGGCCAGGGAGCTCCAGCCGCATCCTTTCAGATCTTCGTTGCCTTCGAGGGTGCCTGGTTCGAGTTCGAGAAGGTCTTCTATGAGCTTTAGAAACTCACGGTGAGTCATTTCGATTCTCCTTGCTGATCGAGAGTCTGAATCTTGCAGTGCGCTCATCACGCCGGCGGGCCGAGGTATTCGGGCATAGTGGCGTGGCCCGACTGGCTGATCCCGGACCGATCCCGGCCCAGCACCTTGCCAAACGTGGCGGCGAGGATTCGGAGGTCGAGCCAGAGGCTGCGGTTCTCCACGTACCACACGTCCAGCTCGAACTTCCGCTCCCAGGTGAGCTCGTTGCGGCCGTGGATCTGGGCCCATCCCGTCACACCGGGCTTGACCTCGAGGCGGCGCCGCTGCTCGGGAGTATACCGGTCGACGTACCTGGCGTGGAGCGGCCGCGGTCCCACCAGGCTCATCTCGCCCTTCAGGACGTTCCACAGCTGCGGCAACTCGTCGAGGCTGGTCCTCCTGAGGAACCGCCCCAGCCGCGTGAGGCGCTCCGAATCCGGCAGCAGCGCTCCGGCGCTGTCTCTGGCATCCGCCATGGTTCGGAACTTGTATAGGAGGAATGGCCGCCCGCCGCGCCCGGCGCGGGACTGGCGGAACAACACGGGCCGGCCCATGCGGAGCCGGATCGCGATCGCGGCCGCGGCCAGGAGCGGCGCCGAGACCACCAGGCCGGCGATGGCGCCGCAAACGTCGACCAGCCGCTCGCGGAAGCCGCCCGCGCTCCGGCTCTCGCCGAGCAGCCGCCGGTATTCGTTCAACACGTTCCCGAGGACGATCTCCTCGGAGAATTTCGCGCGGACGAACTCGCGCGCCGCTCTGCCCATTTCCTTTCCGAGCCGGGGTTCGTCGAGCAGTCGCGCCACAGCGCGCCCGAGCGCGTCCGCGGAGTGCGCCTCCACCAGAAGGCCGGTCACGCCGTCCCGTACGGCGTCGGTGCATCCGGGGACTCGCGTCGCAACCAGCGGCACCTCCATGGCGGCGCATTCGAGCGCCACCGTAGGCAGCCCCTCGCGGTAGGTGGGGAGCACGCAGACGTCCAGAGCCGCATAAACGGGCGGCATCTCGGCGACAAAGCCGTCCGTGAAGTGCACGCGCGGGTCGTTCTGCAGGCGCTCGCGAACTTCCTCCGGAACCGGGTCCTGCGGTTCGAACTCGCCACAACAGAGCAGGTGCAGATTCGGGAACTCCGCCCGCAGCCGCTGCCAGGCGTCGGCCAGTTCCCCAATGCCTTTGTCGCGGACGAGCCGGCCGACGAAACCGAGCAGCTGCGCGTCTTCTGGAATTCCGTGCTGCGCGCGGATTCGGGCGCGGTCCGCCGGATCGCAGGCGGCCGGATCGAACCGGTGGAGATTGACTCCAGCACAGGAACCGAATCCCAGGGTTCGGACTTTCGCTTCGGGACAGATGCCCAGGTCGAGGACCACTCGGCGCACCGACTCGCTGACGCAATTCACGCTGGTGGCCAGCCGGCACGCCAGGGTTTCCGCCAGCCGCAGGACGCGGAACTGCCAGCCGGTGCGGGTCATGAGGGGCAACCCGTGGATCGTGTAGATGCGAATCTTCACCAACGCCAACCGCGCCGCGACCATGCCCAGCAGTCCGGCCTTGGGAGTATGCGCGTGGACGATGGCCGGCCGGTACCGGCGTATGAGCCGCCACAACCGCCACACCGCGGGCAGGTCGCTAAGCGGGCTGATCTGCCGCTTCATTCCGACCGCATGAACGGGCACGCCGGCCCAAGCGCGAAACTCGTCCAGTTTCCTGCCCGGCGAGCTGACCGCCACGGTCTCGAACCCGTGCTGGCCGAGGAACCGGGTCATGTTGCGGAAGAAGGACCAGAGGGCCAAAGGCGATGTGGTGATGCGGAGGACACGGACGCGCCCGGCCTGTCCCAGGCTCTCATCCATTGGCTGCCCTCTCGAGGACATTGCAGAACTCCTGGGCTCTGGCCTGGAGCGAGTAGCGCTCCTCCACCCTTCGCCGGCCGGCGCGGCCGATCTGGGCCCGCAGCGCCGCATCTCCGGCGAGGCGCTCGATGACTTCCACGTAGTCCTCGTCTCTGGATGCGAGGAATCCATCTACGCCATGCCGGATGATCTCCGTGTTGGCGCCCAGCTTCGCGCCGACCGCGGGCACTCCGCAGGCCATGTACTGAATCAACTTCAGGCCGCATTTGCCTTCGGCAAACGGTTCCTGGGCAAGCGGCATCACGCCGATGTCGAAGGTGCGAATAATCCCGGCTTCCGTTGTCTCGCTCCATGGAACGTTCTCGACCGGTACGCCAGGGATTGAGAAGCCGGCCGGTGTGCCGACGCATCGCACCACAACCGCGCGGTCCCGTGCCACCTGTCGGAGAGCTCCGGCTAGAGTGGAGAGGTACCGCGCCGTGACTGGCGTGCCGACCCAGCCAATCACGAGGCCCCGCTCGTCGCGGCACTCGTAGTCCTCTCTCGGGCTGTACCGGGCGAGATCGACCACGGTCGGGATTACGGAAACGCGCTCGCTGTACTGGCCCGCGTACCGCGAGAGGAAGTCGTTTCCGACGATCACGGTGCGCGCCCGGCGCATCAGCGAGGCAATCTTGCCGCTCAGGAACGGCCTCCCGTCGTAGGGGATGTAAGCCGCGTCATCGTAGTCGAGAACCAGATTGCCGGCGGGCGCCAGCAACGCGGACTCCAGCCAGGCCGGGATGTACGGAAAGAGCTCGCATTGTACGTAAACCGCATCGAAGCTTCCGAGATTTCCGTTGCACAAATACGCCAGCCTCCTTCCGTACGCCCGGCACACTTCCACGAACGAGCGCTGCCCGTGAAGGTAGAACTCCTGCAGGTAGTGGTCCGGCAGGAGCGGCTGCCACTCCACATTCCAGCCCCGCGCGGCCAGCGATGGCAGGTACTGCAGCGCGCGATACCGGCTGCTCGCCCCCTGCGCTCCGTATTTCGTCAGAAACAGCGCTCGCATCAGTTCCGGCTGACCGGCCCCTGCAACAGAGAGCCGCACAGAGTGCCGTAGGCCTCCGCCGTGTGACTCATTTCGCGAAAAGAGAAATGCACGCAAGCCCGTGCGAAGCGCGCCACAGGCTCAACCGCCAGGCTCGCGAGCAGCACCCAGAAGAAGCCGAGCCGCGAGAAGTGCTTCCTCGCATAAGCCAGGCGGCTCTGGAGCGAATAGAACAAACGCCGCCCCGGCACGGACCGACTGCAGCCGCCGCCAATGTGGACCGCGGTTACATTGCTGAGGTAGTAAGCGGAGAATCCGCGCGCCCTTGCCCGCGCGCAGAAGTCGACTTCCTCGTAGTACATGAAGAAGCGCTCGTCGAACCCGTGCAACGAATCGTAGACCGGCCGCCGCACAAGGAAGAACGCGCCCATGATCTGTTCGGCCGAGGCGCTCCGCTCGAGCTCGTGGCCCGACAGGAAGCGCGGTGGGAACAGCTTTGGAAAGCACCGGTCGAGCCCGAACGACTGATACACCAGGTCGCCCGGACGAGGCAGACGCGCGCAGGAGGTGCTGTCCGTTCCTTCCGCGTCGGTAAGCCGGATTCCGCAGATACCAACGGCGCCGGCCTCCGGCCTCTCGAGAAACGCAATCGGCTCCGCGAGAGCGTCTGGCGACAAACGGACATCTGGATTCAGGAACAGCACGGTCTCGGCCGCTCCGCTCCTGGCCCCCTGGTTGCAAGCGCGCGCGTACCCCAGGTTCTCTGCATTGCGAAGCACCCTCAGGGGCAGCGGGCTTTCGCGGCAGCAGTCGAGCGAATCGTCTCCGGAGGCGTTGTCGACCACGACGACCTGGCCGAGGACGAACTTGTCATTCTGCGCGGCCATGATCGAGCCCAGACAGTCCGCCAGCGCGGAACCCGAGTTCCAGTTCACGATCACGATGTCAAGCGTTGGAGTCATGCCGCAACAAGGGTCTGGGAAGGCCGTGCCAACGCAGATCGGATTTTCCAGTAGTGCGTCAGAAGCATCGCGCCCGCGGCGGCGCCTATGTTCAACAGTGGTTCCACGGGAAGTCGGAACCTTGGGGTAGCGGCAGGGCCGGCGACGCACAGAAACGCCAGCGTCGTCAGCAGCAGGATACCGAGACCGTTGGAATCCCAGCCCAGCTTCCGGAAGCACCACGGATACAAAAGGATGGCAACCAGGCACGCCGAGTACTTAGCCGCTAGCATCAGGGCCTCCGGCAGGATCAGGATAGCCGCGCCGGGGTTTGAACCGAAGTAGTACTTTGCCGCCGCGACCGGGCCTCTCGTATGCAAGACGCTCAGAGTGCCGCGGCCACCGGACGTCGCGCCATACATCTCCAGAATCCCGGTGCTGGCGGGGAGAAGCGACGCCGCAGATGTCTTCAAGTGAACAAAAGCCCAGGTCACGGGGTTGGCGCGGATGACTTCAAGACCCATTCGCCCTTGCAGGCGAATAGCCTCGGCGCTCTCGGGTTCAATCTTCGAGGCCTGGAGGCGCGCTTGGTAAATGGCTTCCAGTTCTTGCCGGGCCTGCTCTACAGGGATTCCGGCCATGCTCGCTCGAACCTCGGCTGCCTCGGAATACAGGAGGTTGTAGTCGGCGAAGCTGCTGAAGCCTGCATATCCAGCCACCCATTGGTTCCTGGCAAACCAGGGCGCCACGAGCAGCGCGAAACCCAGGAGATAGCCGATAGCACCTCGGAATCGCCTCGCTCGAAGCAGTGCAAACGTCACGACCGGCACGAAAATAAAGCCGACCGGGCGGACGTAAGTCGCCCCAGCAGTGAGAGTCGCCGCTGCCACTGGTAGCCACCACCTTGCGTCGCGAAGGTGGCACACCAATATCAGTATTATCGCTGTGACAACGAGCGAGAACAAACCATCAGACAGGATTCTGACACTGCCTAGCATCGCCGGAACACTGACGGCCTGGAACGCCGCCGCCAGCAGTGCAGCCGTCGGGTTGATGAGCCGTGAGGCCAGTCGATAGGTGATGTACACAAGCAAAACGTCCAGGAGCAACTGCACGACCTGAGCTGTGCCATACCCAAGGGGGCCGGTCACTCCACACACGGCCAGAAACAGCGGATAGCCGGGCGTGCGGAGAAGTTCCGGGCGGCCGCCCTGCTGAAATGCACCACTGGTGCTGAGACTCGCGGCCGTGGAAAGGTAGCGGGCGCTATCCGGGGCCAGGGCAGCGGAGTCGGAACGCCAAGCGACGGATAGCAGCACCGCTCGGCTCGCCAAAGCCAGCAAGAGTACGAGGAGTAGCTGGCACCGCCTTCCGACAAGTCGGTTCGCGGCGAACCGCGGGTTAAGTGTCATGCGCCGGCCATTTCGACGACCGCCGTCGTCGCTCGCTTGTCGCCCTTGCTGCGCGCCAGCAAGGGCCAGCGATATACGACCAAGGTGCACAGCGTCGCCTGGATCCAATAGCTCAGGCCGATCAGGAAACCATCCGCAGCCGCACTTAGCGCCAGGGTCGAAACCGCCAAGCCGAACAAGATGACCGCCTCGGGCCGCCCACGGCGGGCTGCCTGGTACAGCATCGTGACGACGAACCCGTGGAAGCACATGAGCACAGCAACACCTATCAAGCCAAAATCGGCGAGATACGACGCGTAGATGGTGTAGATGTTTGTGAGCGCCGGCGTGGGTGCAAAAGGCAAGATGAGAGGCGGCACATTGACATCCAGGCCAAAGTTGTGCCCGACTGCGAAAAAGAATCGAAAACTCAACCACCGTGGCAACACATTCGGGTCATCCACCACGTCGTTGAACGCGACCAATCCGCTCACCGTGTAGTGCCGCAGGCTCTCCAGCACACCGCTGACATTCTCGTCGAGACTTTTCAGGGGGTCCCCACCCTTATTCAGCAAAACAGCCGGCACCGCAAAAACGACCGCCAACAATACGGCGCCCACGCACCAGGATTTCCAATGGATCCTGCCCGAACGGATCCGAGACACGACCAGGACACCGATGAGCGTGCTCAGCGCGCCGAGGCGGGCTGCCGTCAGCAGGTGATAGAGCAAGGTGATTGCGAGGATGAGCGCCGTTCGGATTCGTGCCTTACGTGAGCCGTCATTCTGATAAACCGCAACCATCGCCATGAACGATGCCACTCCGAGCACGTACTTGAAACTCCCGAGCGGATTCTCGTCTGGCACGTCGGAACTGGTCTGTTGTCTTACCGCGCGCCAGAAGTCGCTGTAAACCGACGCGGCCCTGAGTTCCTGAAGCCTCTGCCAGTAGAACGGGAAGGCGACCACCAGTACGACCGCGCTCAAGATCAGGAAGCGGCCCGCCGCCCGATTCTGGGTTTCCGTGAGCGCTGGCGCAGGCGTGTCGGAGGGGTGGGAGAGCAACCTGAGCAGGCCTCCGAGAGTGAACGCCATCGCGCCCAGGATGTAGATAGCCAGTGTCTTCAGCGACAGCGGGTAGAAGACATCCCCCGATAGCCACAACACAATCAACAGAACCGCCCACCAAACCGAGAACAGCGCCGGCGGATAGAACCACGAGCGGCGAACGCGGAAGTTGACCGCGGCCAGAAGCGCGAGGAATATGCCGGCTGCCAGAGTCATCGGGGGTTGGGCTTCACGACGTTCTCGCGCCCGAGAAAACGGGCACGGCCAGCCTCGGCGCCACGCTGAAATTCCACCGGCGCGCCAGCAGAAGCAGGGCGACGGCATCGAAGGCAGCGCGGCCCGCCCAGGCCAGCGCCGCGCCGTCGATGCCGAAGCGCTGCGTCAGATACCAGCACGCCGCGAGAAAGACCGGGGCCTCGGCCAGGTGCAACTTCGCGGTGATGTCCGGCCTCGCGGCCGCCTGTATCAGGGCGAAGGGAACGCCCGCAAGCCCGTTGACGAACACGCCCATGCTCAGAATTGGCAGCACGTGGCAGGTGCTGTTCGCGAACGCCGCCCCGAGCCACAGCTTCAGCCCGAACTTGCCGAAAGCGGCCATGGCCAGCGACAGAGGCAGGAGGATGAAGACCACCACCGCCAGCGACCGCCGGTAGAGCGCGCCGGCCGAGGCTCTGTCGCCCACCAGCGCTCCGCTGAAAGCCGGAAACAGAACGCCTGCCAGGGCGCTGGGGATCAGCAGGAGCTTGGTCGCCATCTCGAACGGAGTCACGTAGTAGGCCACCGCTCCGACCGACAGGATTGCCCCGATCAGGAAGCGATCCAGGTACGTCATCAAGGGGCTTACGACGTTGCTGACCGTCATCCAGCCCCCCAGTCGCAGGAGGCCGCCGGCCTTCGCCAGGTCCAGCGACCGGCTGTGCCACAGCGCGGGCATCGTGGACAGCGACAGCGCGAAGTACACCGCCAGGCCGAGAACGCGCGTCAGCACCAATGCCGCGACGAACGTGGTCACGCGCCTCGAATACGGCAGCAGCGCCAAAGGCGCTCCGAAGGTCAGCAGCCCCATTCCGATCCGGACCGCGCTCACTGCCGCAAACCTCTGGTGCGCTTCCAGGAATCCACGCAGCCCCGCGCTAATCGTCACCACGGGGATCGATGCAGCGATCAGGTAGAGGCTCTGGCGGCCGTCGGTCTGGAGCGCCGCCGGCAGATGGAAGAGGTGGTTCGTCATCCATCCTGCGAGAGGAGCCAGAGCCACCGCGCCGAGGCCGCCCACGAGCGCCATCAGGGAAAGCGACGTCCAGAACCTCGCGGGGATTTCGCGCCCGCCGCCGCGCGCGAGGTCCGCGGCGGTCACCTGCGCCAACGCCCGGCCCAATCCCAGGTCCAGGAGGCTGAAATAGCCGATGCAACTCCAGGCCAGTGTCAGCAGCCCGAACGCATCCGGTCCGAGCGCGGACACCAACCTCGGAACGGCCGCCACCGCCACCAGCAGCGGCGCGGCCAGCCCCGCCAGATTCCATGCGGCGTTCGCGTGGATCCGTGCGGCGTCTCTCAATTCTCCCCCTGGGTTCGCCGGCTCCCGTAATACTTCTCGTAGTGCCCGTAGTAGTAATAGCTGTGGCTCATGTCCTTCCGCACTTCGTTGAGCACCAGGCCCACCACGCTCGCGCGCAGGTCGGCCAGGGTCGCGACAACCGAAGCCACCGCGGTGCGGTTGGTCTGGCCCGCCCGCGTCACCACGATCACGCCGTCCACCGCCGCTGCCATCTCGAGCGGCTCAGGAAAGCCCAGCAGCGGCGGGGCGTCGAGGATCACCAGGTCGAACTCGAGCGACGCTTCCTCCAGCAACTGGGGCAGCACCGTGCCGATCTGATCGGCGGCGCGCGACGAGGACGGCCCGGCGGGCAGCACCCAAAGATCGAGGCCCGGTTTCGGCTGCACCAGCGCCTCGCGCCACGGCAGATCGTTCACCAGGACCTTCGAGACGCCCAGGTTGTTCGGGATGTCGAAGAACTTGTGGATGCTGGGGCGGCGCAGATCCCCGTCGATCAGCAGCGTGCGCCGGCGCTGCCCGGCGTGCGTCATCGCCAGGTGCACCGCTACCGTCGATTTGCCTTCCGAGGGAGAAGCGCTGGTCAGCAGGAGCGAGCGCAGCCGCCGGTCGAAGGCCGTCAGCAGGATCGAATTGCGAACTGTCCGGATGGCCTCGTCGAAGGGGCTCGCATCGCGGTCGGCCGAGCCGTGCAGCGGCGCCAGACCCATGCCGTTGCCATTGCCGTTGCCCTGGCCCGCCACCGGCCTGAGCTGCCCGCGCCAGTTCTTGATCACCGGCAGGCTGCCCACCACGGCGATCTTCATCGTGCGCCGCACCTGCTCGGGATCGCGAACCGTGGTGTCCAGGACGTCGCTGAGTACCGCCGCGCCGATGGAGAGAAGCGTCGAGAACAAGAAGGCCAGCGTGAGGTTCAACGGCATGTCCGGAAACACGGGCTTCTCCGGAGGCCGCGCCAGGTCGGCGATGCGGATCGAGCTGTTCTGGAAACTCGCGTTGATGCCGGCCTCCTTGATTTTCCGCACCAGCTCTTCGTAGAGCTTCTTGTCCGTCTCGGCCTCCCGCTTGAGCGTCTGGTATTCGAAGGAACCGGCATTGAGCCGGTCGAATTCCGCCTTGGTCCCGGCCACGGCGGTCCGCAGCATGCTCTCACGCTCCAGCGCCTGGTGGTACTCGATCTCCACCCGTTGCGCGATGCTGTCCCTGGTTTCCTCGATCGCGCGCTCGGCTTCCGTCACCTGCGCCAGCGCCTTCCGGTACTCGGGGTGGTTGGCGCCGTAGTGCGTCTGCGCGTCCACGAATCGCCGCTGGCTCTCATGCAGGGTTTCAGTCAGCTTCTCGAGATCCGCGCCCTGGCTCGAGACCTGCGCCGCCGCCAGCGTGCCGAGCTTCACCGAGTTGAACGCGGTCTCGCGCTTCACCCGCTCAGCCTCGGCGCTGGTGTATTCCGTGTTCAACTGCAGCAGGCGCGCGGAAACGATATTGGTCCGCTCCTCCGGGTTGATCACGTTGAGATCCCGCTCGAACCTGGCCAACGCGCCGCTGGACCGCTCCATCTTCGCCCGCAGCTCTTCGAGTTGCCGCTCCATGAACTGCGACAGGTCGGCGGCAGCCTGATAGCGAATCCTGTAGGTGTGCTCCAGGTAGGACCGCACGGTGGCGTTGGCCACGTCCGCGGCCTCCTGGCGGTCGGGCGAGCGATATTTCACCAGCAGCAGGTAAGTGTTCGGAGGCCGCGTCACCTTGAGCTTCTTCAGCACCACCGGCGCTCCCTCGGCCTCCGCGGTCCTCAGCGCCGCCGAATCCGTGTCGCCCGCCTCGCGCCGGCGCAGGTTGAACTGGCGGTCCACCGGTCGAAGCACGGAATCGGACTGGATCAGCTTCACCTGCGTGGCGATAAACTGGTCCGCGTCGTTGGTCGCCGATTGGATGGCTTCCTGGCCCAGAATTCCGGTGGGAACGCTGCGGTCGATGTCGATGGTGGCGGTGGCCTCGTAGATGCGCGTCAGCCGCGCGGAAACGATGGCCGTGCCGATCACGCACGCGGCTACCGCGGCCAGTATTTTCCACCGATGCCGCTTGAGGATCCACAGATACTGCGACAGCGGCACCGCGGGCTCCGCTGGCTCGAGCTCGCGCGGTGGCGCCGGCAGGGGCAGGGCCACGCGGCGAAGGTCCGCAATCGCCGGAGGCTTCCCGTTCCCGTTCACCTTTTCCTCGATCATGTGATCCGTTTCTCCAGCCTGCCTGGCCTAGTGCCAGATCAGAAGTCCGGAAGCAGTAGCTGTGCCGAAACTCGAAACCCGGTCGATGATCTCGGCGGTTCTTCGCCGGCCCTTGTTGTCCGGGATGTAGAGGATGTCGTCGGCCTGCAGCGCCACGTCGGCCGACTTGCGCTCCAGTATCCGATCCAGCTCAATCGGGATTTCCTGCCGCTCGGCCGCATCCGCCGCAGGGCGGAAGATATAGGCGCGGTGGCCCGCAAACGGGACCAGGCCTTCGGCCAGCGCCAGGAGTTTAAGCACGGTGGTCTCCGAACCGTCGCGCACGGGGAATGCTCCCGGCTTCTTGACGTTCCCCACCACGTAGATCATGCGCGCTTCCGGGACGCGGATTTCCTCTCCGCCCGTGAGGGCTACGTTGAGTTTCGGGTCTCTGGCGGCCAGCAGCGCCTGTAGCGGAATGCTCTCCACCGCCGGCGCCGGCGCGTCCCCGTCCGCGGGCTGCGGCCGCATCAGCAGGAGTGCCGGACCTGCGTCGCTGGTCACGCCTTCCGCCATGACCAGGGCGTCAAGCAAAGTCACCTTGCCCACCGCCTGGAAGGTCACCGGCTTATGCACCGCGCCGACCACGCTGATCGGCCGGCTGTGGTATTCCAGGATGGTCACGGTCACGATCGGATCCACCAGGATCTGCTCGCTGCTCAGAGCGTCCGCAATCGCGTTCTCCAACGCCCCGGGCAGCAAGCCGTCGGCCCGGATACGCTCCTTCAGCATCGGCAGCCGGATCGTGCCGTCCTCGCCCACGCGGACGGTTCGGGTCAGCTCCGGCGCATCGTAGACGGAGACGGCGATCAGATCGTTCCCCGCGATCCGCTGCGCCGGCAGGTTGGCCACGGCGGCGACATTGGAGTCCACCACGCCGGGCGGCCGGCCCTGCGCGAACGCGAATCCACAACCAAGCAGGAACAACGTGAGCCTCATGTCAGACCTCGTTTGGACTTGCGACTTCGGCCGAAGAGACTTGCAAGCAGCCCCTCCATTCGTTCCATGTGGGACCGCAGGTCCGAGAGTTCCCGCATCACGTCGGATTGATCCCGGTCCAGGGCTTGCAGCAGCTCCGTGCGGGCATAATCGGAGATAGTCCGGGCGCCCCGCTGGCGGCAGGCGGCCGCCAGGGTGTCGTATTCGTCTTGCGTGAGGCGGAAAATGACTGCGCGGTCTCGGCGTTTCAGGAACGGCATGAGAAGGTGATGAGGATCAGGCGACCCGCTCGATGGGCGTGAGCAGGGCGCGGTCGATTTCGACGGCCACGGTGCGCTGGAGAATCTCGACGTTGATCAGCACCCGGAAGGTGTCCCGGTCCCGCAGCACGATGCCGGCGACGCCTTCGAGGCAGCCC